>JANYGV010000086.1 GCA_025359285.1 Burkholderiales bacterium | reverse complement strand
CACGATTCACTACATGGCGCATCACGATTCACTCACCGGTTTGCCAAATCGCCGCTTGATGCAGGACCGTTTAAATCAGGCCGTCATGCAGGCGCGGCGACACCAGAAGCATGTCGGGCTCCTGTTCATCGATCTGGATCGATTTAAGCTGGT
This sequence comes from Burkholderiales bacterium, assembly GCA_025359285.1. Taxonomy (GTDB): domain Bacteria; phylum Pseudomonadota; class Gammaproteobacteria; order Burkholderiales; family Usitatibacteraceae; genus UKL13-2. Next base: position 5,502 of record JANYGV010000086.1, on the reverse strand, counting down.
CAACGACACACTCGGCCACGAAACGGGTGACTACGTGTTGCGGGACGTGGCGAAACGGCTGAGCCGCATTGTGCGCGAAGGCGATACCGTTTCACGCGAAGGCGGCGACGAATTTGTGGTGCTACTGCCAGAGCTGGAAAAGCCGGAATATACGCAGGTGGTGGCGTCAAAAATTCTCGATGAACTCAGCAAAATAATCGAAGTCGCGGGTCACGAAATTGCCGTCACCGCCTCGATCGGTATTTCGCATTTTCCGAACGACGCGACCGACGTTCAACATTTGCTGAAGCATGCTGATTCGGCGATGTATCAGGCCAAGGATGCGGGTCGAAATACGGCGCGCTTTTTCACGAGCGACCTTAATTTCCTGCTGTCAAAACGTCTGGAGGTCGAGACCCGATTGCGCCGCGGTATTGAACGCAACGAATTCTTCTTGCTGTACCAGCCGATCATCGAAGTAAAGAGCGGGAAAATGAGCGGCGTTGAAGCGCTGCTGCGCTGGAATGATCCACAGCGCGGTGAAGTTTTTCCGAAAGATTTTATTTCGATTGCGGAAGAATTGGGGCTCATCGTCCCGCTCGGTGAATGGGTGTTTCGCACGGCCTGTAACCAGCTCAAAATGTGGGACGAAGACGGTTTCCGTGATCTCACCATGGCGGTAAATTTGAGCCCGCGTCAATTTATTTCGCGCAAATTATTCCCGTCGATGCGTGCCGCATTCATCGACACCGGCATCGATCCCGCCAGAATTGATTTGGAAATTACCGAGTCGGTGGCGATGCGAAATCTGGAACAATCAATTGAGATTTTGACCGAGCTTCGCAAAGTGGGCGCAACGATTTCCATCGACGATTTTGGCGTCGGCTATTCGTCTCTCGGCCAATTAAAACGTCTGCCGGTGCAATCGTTGAAAATTGATCGCAGCTTTATCACCAACATCCCGGCCGATCAGAACAGCACGCTGATTTCTGAGGCGATTATTGCGATGGCGAAAAGACTGCGGCTACGAGTCGTGGCAGAAGGCGTCGAGACCGAAGCGCAGCTCGCGTTCCTGCGCGACAATAATTGCGATGCGTATCAAGGTTTCTTGTTCTCCAAACCACTGAACGGCGCCGATACCACGGCGCTGCTGAAGGCGAAACGTGATGGCGTAAACGTTACGCACGACGTATAGAACGCGCAAAATATATAAAGCGCCAATTGGCGGGCATTGTCAGACAAAAATGCTTCGATATGCCCGCTATTGCTAGCGTTCTAAAATTGATGCACCCACGATATGGCGGCTTACTGAGGCGCTGGAGGTTCGCGCAAACGCTGCGTAAACCACCACAAATGGCCCTCAGGATCGAGCGCACCGTAGCTGCGATCCGCCCAATAATCTGCGCCGTAGTCATGCACTCTAGGCTCATCCACAATTATTGCGCCCGCCGAGCGCGCCTGCTCGCAATGCATATCTACATCGTCCACAAAAAGCAGCATGGTTTGGGTGTTTGCGCCCACGCTGGCGGGGCTTTGGCAATTCACACCAAACGCCGCTTTGGGGCCATATTCTCGCTGCCGACCATCACCAAACCTTCGCCATAGGTCAACTCACTATGCACCACGCTGACCTCGCCATTGGCAACATCCCCATCGACTTTCAAGCGCAGCTCAAAGCCAAATGCATCGCATAGCCAAGTGATCATTTTGGACGCATCGCGGTAGTAGATGCCCGAGGAGATGCGCGGCCAGCCCTGCGGTGTTGGTTTCATCGAACGGATGATGGGATTGTTCATCGCGGTGCTCCTTAGCGGGTGTTAGAAAAGATTAATGTCTAACGTGATGGTGCATGCCTGACTATTTTTCAACCGCATTTCGATTTTCGTCTGAGAAACGTCTTAACGAAAAAAATAATATTGTCGAAGCGGCCACATCATTAAGGAAAAATAGACCCGTTTAAGCCACACACATCTAAGCCCGCGCCAACGCCGGGTTTTTCATGAAGTAGCCGCGAATACCATCCGCAATGGCGTCGGCGAGTTTGTCCTGGTACGCGGCATCGCGGAGCTTGCGCTCTTCATCAGGGTTGGAAATGAACGCAGTCTCAATCAAGATCGACGGAATATCAGGCGCTTTTAACACCGCAAATCCGGCCTGCTCGACATGCGCCTTATGCAAGTGGTTAATGCCGCCCATCTCGGCTAGTACCAGCTTTCCAAGCTTCAAACTGTCGTTAATCTGCGCTGTTTGCGATAGATCAAGCAAGGTGCGGGCAAGATGAGTATCGCGTGCGTTAAGGTTCACGCCGCCGATTAAATCCGCATCGTTCTCTTTGTTCGCGAGCCAGCTGGCCGCTGTTGATGTTGCGCCGCGTTCGGACAGCGCGAACACGCTCGAACCATTTGCCTGCGGCGTCACAAACGCGTCAGCGTGGACGCTCACGAACAAATCAGCGCGCAGCTTTCTGGCTTTTTGCACACGCATATTCAGCGGCACAAAAAAATCGGCATCTCGGGTCAGCGCCACACGATATTGCGGATCGTTATGCAATCTATCTTTTAATTTTTTGGCGATCACCAACACGATATCTTTTTCGCGTGTGCCGCGACGGCCAATCGCGCCCGGATCTTCGCCGCCGTGACCGGGATCCAGCACCACGACAAACGGGCGAGGCTTCTTCGCGGCTGATTGAGCATTAGGTCTTGGTTTGCTATCGATATAAGGCTTGTCATTCGCGCCTGCTTTGGTGTCTACCCTGGCGTCTGTTGATGGCGAAGCGGCGCTCGGCGCGGCGGGCGCATTCGCAATTACATTAGCATTGGGATTTGCGCCAGTCATTGCATTTGGCTTTATATTGGGTGAGGCGGGAAGCATCCCGGCATCACCCGTCATCTGGCCGCTCATTTGCTGACCATTTCCAAATCCAGCCACGTCATCATTTAGCAACGCCAGCATCGGGTCGACGGCCTTGGCCGGATAAATATCAAGCATCAAGCGATGGCCAAATTCGCCCGCCGGGGGTACCGCAAACACCTGCGGTTTCACCTCAGTCTTGAGATCCAGCACTACCCGAATCACATTCGGTCGATTCACACCAACGCGCACCGTGCGGATAAACGGGTCATCGTTACCGATTTTGGCCGCGAGTTCTTTGAGCGCCGACCCGAGTTCTACATTTTCGATGTCGAGAACCAGACGTTCCGGGTTCTTCACAAAAAACTGTTGAAATTTGAGAACGGTCGCGGATTCAAAGGTGACGCGCGTATATTCGTTCGCAGGCCAAACGCGGGTTGAACGAACTTGCGTGATCGGTGCAGATTGCAGCGCTGCATAAGCTGGCGCAGACAATATTGGCGACAGTAAAAGTGGCAGCGACAGAAAATTGCGCCTTGAGTTTTGCTTCGGTGTTGCGCGAATGTCACCCGCATCACCGCTATGATTGCCATCACCGCGCTCGATGGTAATCCGAGAAATGTTGGCTGCGTTGTTGTCTAGCTCGGCTGCGTGGGCTGGGTTGGGCACAGCGCCTGCATCATCGCGAGCCCGCGCGCCGAATTCGCGCTTAGGCTCGCCCGGCGGCTGTCCTGATCGGCGGTTTGCTGCACGGTTAGGGTGATGTGAAGATCGGGCGGCGGCAACAGGCCGTTGGCCTTTTCCGGCCACTCGACGAGGCATACGTTCGACTGATTGAACAAGTCGCGAAATCCTGCTTCGTGCCATTCTTCTGGATCGCGGAAGCGATAAAAATCAAAGTGATACAAGTTTAACTTAGAAATTACATAAAGTTCAACCAAGGCGTACGTTGGACTTTTGACACGTCCTTCAAAGCCAAGTTCGCGCAGCATTCCGCGCACCAACGTGGTTTTTCCTGCGCCCAGTTCGCCACTCAAATAAATACTGAGCCCCGGCTGTAATCCACGCGCAAGCAATGCCCCCAGCGCAAGTGTGGCAGTCTCATCGGGCAAATCAATTTTCAAATTTTCGGTCACGTTCATACATCGCTCAATCTACTAAACTTAACTAATGAAATCCAATTTGTCGATCACAAATTTTGCCGACCTCACACGCAGTATTAAAGCGTGGGGCAAAGAATTGGGCTTCGACGAAATCGGTATCAGCGATACCGATTTAAGCGTGGAAGAAAATCATCTGCAACAGTGGCTCAACGATGGGCACCACGGCGAGATGGATTATATGGCGCGCCACGGCACAAAACGCGCACGACCCCATGAGTTGGTCCCGGGCACGGTGCGCGTGATTTCAGTCAGGCTCAATTATGTTGCGCCGCATGCAAAAGAAAGTTGGAGCGTGCTTGAGGATGCGGATGCGGCGTTTATTTCGCGCTACACGTTGGGCCGCGATTATCACAAAGTGATGCGCAACAAATTGCAGAAGCTCGCCGATAAAATTCATTCGGAGGTTGAAGATTTTTCTTATCGTGTTTTCACCGATTCCGCCCCCGTGATGGAAGTCGCCCTCGCCCGCAAGGCAGGCATCGGCTGGCGCGGCAAACATACGCTGCTGCTCACGCGCGAGGCGGGCTCGATGTTTTTTTTAGGCGAGCTGTTTACCAATTTACCGCTCGTGCTTGATCAGCCCACCAGCGAGCATTGCGGCACGTGTCGCAAGTGTATCGACATCTGCCCAACGCAGGCGATCACGGCACCTTATCAGCTTGATGCACGCCGTTGCATTTCGTACCTCACGATTGAAAATAAAGGGGCAATCCCGGAAGAGTTTCGTGCGGCGATGGGCAATCGAATTTACGGCTGCGATGATTGCCAGCTTGCTTGTCCATGGAACAAATATGCGAAGCTCGCGAATGAAATTGACTTCAATATTCGTCATCAACTTGATGACATCACACTCGTTGAATTGTTTAACTGGAGCGAGCAGCAATTCAATGAGCGCATGGAGGGGAGCGCGATTCGACGCATCGGCTATGACGCATGGAGCCGCAATATTGCCGTGGCATTGGGCAATGCGCTCCATTCGCACACGGCCCGTATGCCGACTAGCGCTGAAAACATTTCAATCATTACTTCATCGCTTATTCAACGTCGCGAATCCGCAAGCGAAATGGTGCGCCTTCATATTGATTGGGCGCTCGCGCAGGCGCATTAGCAGCCGGTCGGACTTGAATTGAGTCGTAACCAAATGTAATAGGAAAAAACAATTGCGTCGTCATATGGCGACGATGCACAAAGAGTGAAATGAGGAAGGTATGCTATACCTAGGCTTCAATTTGAAGTCATTCTTTACAGGAGTATTCTCATGAAAAAGTATCTCTCATTAGTTGCAGGTCTTGCATTTGCAGCATCTTCCAGCATGGCATTTGCGCAGGCTGCACCACAAGCTGCAGAGGGTGCAAAAATGGCTGACTGTAGCAAAGAAGAAAGCCCTGACAAGAAAGCCTACTGCGAAGCAAAAAACGCCGCAATGGAAAGCTGCAAAGATAAAAAAGGTGATGAAATGAAGGCCTGCGTTAAAGACGCAATGATGAAGAAAGACGCGAAGTAATTA
>JANYGV010000048.1 GCA_025359285.1 Burkholderiales bacterium | reverse complement strand
CCCGCCGCCTCCACAGTTCACGATCAAAGCGGAAAGAAATGCCGCTGATAGCGAGGCTTACCGCTTCCGGTGCGGCCCCAAGCTCATGGGTGGGCCCCGGTTTGTAGCGCCGCAACTAATTTGGCTGCGCGTTCTTTCGGGTCATGCGGGACGCCGCCAGGTAGCGGAATCGGGACGCCGCACTTCGATCCGCCCACATGAAAGCCGTGGCAAGTTTCACAGGTGCCGCGCACTTTGTCGGTGTTGGTGATGTTGCCAGCACGACAGCTCTGACAGTTTTTAGGTCGGTGATGGCAATATCCGCGCTGGTTTTCGATTTCTCGGCAAGTTGCGGCGCGTCTTGAGACACGCTGACAATACCGGCGGCACCGGTCTTGCCGGGAACCAGCATGCAAAGTTTGAACGGCGGGTGACCTTTGGAAAAGTCACTGATGTTGGCGTTCGTTGTTTGTGGCACCTTGGTTTGCAGGTCGGCATGGCATTGCGCACACAGCGGAGAATCCTGCCGCACTAAGCCCATCGGGCCTTTGCGGTCGCGATGGCATGAGGCGCATAGGGTGGCGTCGCCTGGCTTTTCAAACACGATGGCGTGCATTGCCTTCGCTTCTTTGGTGTCGCGCGCGAAATGCCAGTACGGGCGAGGCCAACGCCTGAGCACCGCTCATTTTGGCGGGGGGATTGAGGGCGTTTACCGCTGGCCAAATCAGAAAAAAAGATAACACCGCCGCTGCGCCCGCCCATGAAAAAAGCGTTTCGACAGCAAGGTATTACGAAGGCCGACCTTGACGTTTGCTTTCACGCTTTCAAGGTTGTCTTTGAGCGGATCGAGCAGCTCCCACGAAAGCGCCAAATCAATGTCTGCGTCGTGCTGCAACACCACCAGATCGAATGGCCCCAGATAAATTTTTGCCTGATTTTTAATTTGGTCGCGCGCTCAATGGTGCCATCAATTGTGACCAGGCCTGCATCCGCCTCAATAAAGCCGATACTGTCGTAGGTCAGGTCGCTGCCACTGCTGCCAATGCTGCCGATGCCCTTCAAGAAAAATCACTGCGCGTTTGGTGGGGCAGTTATCGGGACGGTGCAAGAATTGTGCAAACACCCCGCCACCAATTCGGGTATTTTTTATTGATTCCATCGCTACCGCGTTAATTTTGTCCGACATTGACATAGCCGCGCGCCGAATCTCGTGATCAAGATCCGCAATCTTTTGCACCAGACTATCGAGCGTTTCTTCGCCCGTGTTGGCGGTCATCAGTGCAGGGAAACGCAAATAAGTGAAACCGCAAAAGAACCTGAAAAAATGACAATCGGCATCAGCACATAAGCCAGCGTGTGAATGTTCCAGCCGACCTGAAAACCGGCGTGCAGTGTGGCCACCACAATAAGCGCGCCGCCGATATAGACGTGGGCGGAAGCTTAACCTTGGATACCGCTGATATTGGCTTTATAACGGCGCTTTTGGACGCCTAACCACATGAGCCACACAATTAGCCACACAATTAGCCACACAATCACCAGCGCACTGGGGGTGCCGAACACATAGCCGACCACGGTGCCGTCATAACGTCGCACGGGGAAGGTGTACCAGACGAATACAAAGATTGAAATCAGCCCCAGTAATGTCGCAACTTTGAGATATCGATATCGTCGATATCGACTAAATGCACGGTGTTTCAGTCGGGTCAAGTTTCAGTCGGGTCAAGGCCTTCCTGCTTGGCGTCCATTTTGGTCCTGCCGAACAAACTTTTATAGGTTTCTTTTCATCCGCAAACCGCCAAAGACGTGACCAATCTATTCGTTCAAGCAGTAACTGTTTTGCCTTAACAAAAAAAGTGTTTTTGCCCGAATGGCACTAAAACCATAATCTGATTAAGGTGTAGGCAGTTGATTTGTCTGCCGATTAAGTTGCGCAGGTGAGCCGCACCAAATCGCGCAGGCTATAATTCGGCTCTCCCTAAAATTACCAAATTGCGATGATGTTCCGTCGATTTATTGACGCCATTCACTTCCTTTAAGAACACGACTTTGATCCCATTTATTTTAGTTGCCAGCTTGATGTTAATCGCAGCGCTAGCGTTCGTGCTGGTGCCGTTGCTACGAACGCGCGATGTTCAAGGTAAGCACCATGCGCGCGGCGGCGTGATGACGGACAGCGCCAGCAATGTAGCCATCTTTCGCGCGCAAAAAGTGGAGATCGAACACGATTTTGCAGCCTCGCTAATTTCACAAGACGAACGCGATGAGGCGCTCAAAGAGCTTTCTTTGCGCGTCGCAGCAGAGGTCAAAGGCGACGCGGCTTCAATCGATGCTGCGCCGGTGGTCACCAACGTTGTCTCTCGCGGCGTATGGGTGGTGGCAAGTGTTGCGTTAATGGGGATTCCGCTCACGGCAGTGTTGATGTACGCGACC
>JANYGV010000030.1 GCA_025359285.1 Burkholderiales bacterium | reverse complement strand
ATCGAAGTGATTTACGCATTTGCACGTTCAGCAGATGATTTTGCAGATGAAGGCGATTTGTCGGCGCCTGAAAGAATTGGCTTATTGGAAAATTATGAGGCTGAGCTCGATAACATAGCCGTTGATAAGACACCAGATTCCGCGCTTTTTCGGGAATTGGCTGCCGTGATTAAAAACCATGCGCTTCCCTTACAGCTTTTTCGCGACCTGCTAGATGCGTTCAAGCAAGATGTCACCCATACCCGTTACGCCACTTTTTCGGAATTGTTGGACTATTGTCGCCGCTCGGCAGACCCGATCGGCCAGCTATTGCTACATCTTAATCAGGCCGCAACCCCGCAACATATCGCCTGGAGCAATTCAATTTGTTCAGCGTTACAACTCATTAATCATTGGCAAGATGTGGCCATTGACTGGAAAAAAAACGACGGCGGGCGAATTTATCTGCCGCAGGACGAAATGTTCAAATACGGTGTTACCGAAAGCGATATTGCACATGCCAGCAGCAGCGATGCGTGGCATCAACTCATGTCGTTTCAATGCCAGCGTGCGCGCGATATGTTGATGTTTGGCAAACCCCTCACGCGAGCAATTTCGGGAAGATTTGGTGCCGAGTTACGGATGATTGTGGCGGGCGGTGCGCGGGTGCTGGATAAAATTGACGCGGTTAACGGCGACGTTTTTCGCCATCGCCCTAAACTTAACAAATGGGATTGGATTGTGATGGCCCCGTCCCTAATTGCCTAATCTGCCTGAATTTGCACGAATCGTTTAAAAATAATGCCTCAGTTAGTACTTCGCGTGCCCACCGATAAAAATAACAATGACTCCTGACGAATACTGCCTTGATAAAGCCGCCAAAAGCGGCTCCAGCTTTTACTATAGCTTTCGCTTTTTGCCGCCAGATCGCCGTCGCGCGATTACCGCGCTTTACGCTTTTTGCCGCGAGGTAGATGACATCGCTGACGAGGTTCAAGACGTCAATGTGGCCCGCTCCAAACTCGGCTGGTGGCGCGCCGAACTGGCCAATTTATTCTCGGGTCACCCTACCCACCCGGTCTCAAAAGCGCTTCAGCCTGCCACTCAACAATTTGGCATTGATCAGTCGCGCCTTAGCGAAATCATCGACGGCATGGAGATGGATTTATCGCGTCGCCGCTACCAGGATTTCAAATCCTTGACCTTATATTGCCATCGTGTCGCAGGCGTGGTTGGTCAACTATCCGCCAGTATTTTCGGTTTTTCCAATCCCAAAACCATGATTTATGCGGAGAATTTAGGCCTCGCGTTTCAGATGACCAACATCATTCGCGATGTGGGCGAAGATGCGCGACGTGACCGCATTTATTTGCCGCAGGAAGACCTGCAAACATTTGGCGTCACGGCAGCGGATATTCTGGATTGCAAGCAAACGCCTGCGTTTGAGCAATTGATGGCTTTTCAGGCCGTCAGAGCAAAGTCATTGTACAGCGCGGCGTTCGAAGCACTTTCGCCTGAAGATCGCCGCTCACAGCGGCCCGGGCTAATTATGTCTGCTATTTATCGCACGCTGCTTGACGAGCTGGAGCGCGATGGTTTTAAGGTACTCAATCAGCGCACGTCGCTGACGCCGTTGCGAAAATTGTGGATTGCGTGGAAAACGTGGGTTACGCCATGAGCGCGCCACCCGTCGCGGTAGTGGGCGGCGGTTATGCGGGGATGGCAGCGGCCGTGAAGCTGGCCGAGCTCAATATTGCATCGGTTGTTTTTGAATCGGCAAAGGTGCTGGGTGGCCGTGCGCGTCGAGTGGATTATCGTGGCGCCACACTCGACAACGGCCAACACATTCTATCTGGCGCGTACACCGAATTGCTGCGCATGATGGCGTTGGTCGGCGTGCCCGATTCCGCTTTCGAGCAAGTTCGCCTCAGACTAGATATTGCGCTTGATGTAAAGCATGATCCGGCGCAAAAGACGAAACGGAATATTCAAAAGCATTTTTCACTACATGCGCCGAATCTGCCCGCGCCACTCCATCTCGCTTGGGCGCTGCTCACCGCCAAAGGGCTCGATTGGACAGAGCGGCTCGCGGCGATTCGTTTAATCCAGGCGCTCAAAAAATCAAATTTTAAATGTGATCCGAACCAGACGGTTTCCGCGCTACTGGCCGCTTATCGGCAGCCACAAAAGCTCATCACGCTATTGTGGGAACCGCTTACCGTTTCAGCACTTAATACGCCGATTGACTCAGCAAGCGCACAGGTGCTGGCGAACGTATTGCGCGACACGCTGGCCGCATCGCGCACCGCCAGCGATTTAATCTTGCCCAACACCGATCTGAGCACGCTTTTTCCTGAGCCCGCTGCGCACTGGCTTTCCCAGCGCGGTTCAGTTGTTCGCGCGGGTTCTCGAGTAACGTCGATTGCATTATCAAAAACAGGCCGCGGCGGTTTCGACATCATTTGTGACGCCGACACGATGTTTTTCCAGAGCGTCGTATTGGCGGTCGGGCCGCATCAGGTGGGCAGCATCGCCTCCCAGCTTTTGACGCCGCCGAGTTTGCAATACGAGCCGATTTATACGGTGTATCTCCAGTATCCACCGCAGGTGAAATTACCCATCCCGATGCTCGGCTGCAGCGGCAAATTAACCCAATGGTTTTTTGATCGCGGCCAGTCAATCGAACCACGAGCGAAGCAACGGGAACCGGGGAACGGCTTACCTGAGCCGTCCACCAAAGGCCTGATTGCGGCCGTGATATCAGCGTCTGGCGCGCACGAAGCACTAGATCACGCCGCGCTTGGGGCACGCGTTCACGATGAATTATCCGCAATTTTGGGACCTATACCGATTCCGATCTGGCACAAAGTGGTCGCTGAAAAATTTGCGACTTTCGCCTGCACGCCCGCGATCCAGAACACTGCCCGTCCTGCAACTGAGACTCATGTTGAAGGACTCTTTCTGGCCGGCGACTATATTGCCTGCGACTATCCTGCTACCCTCGAGGCAGCCGTTCGCAATGGGGCCGCCGCCGCGATACTCGCCGCGAAATTTATATTGAAATCACGTCATGACTGAATCACAAACTGCGCCGCATACGGTTCCACAACCTAATCCGCAAACGGCTTATCGCACCTTGCCACCTGGCTACATTCCCGGGCCGGATATTCTGAAGGGTCGCGTTATTTTGGTCACGGGGGCAGGCCAGGGGCTGGGTAGAGCTGCCGCGCTGGCGTTTGCACGACACGGCGCGAGCGTTATCCTGCACGGTCGAAAGCTGTCGAAATTAGAAGCGGTATACGATGAAATTGAATCTTTCGGCGGTGCCCAGCCCGCCTTGATGCCGCTTGATTTTTTGACCGCAACCCAGGCTGATCTCGACGGTTTTGCCCAGTCGATCCACGTTACTCTCGGCCGGCTTGATGGAATTTTTCATGGTGCAAGCCATTTTTCGTCGCTCACACCATTGGCCTCGATTGACTTGGACAGCTGGCAAAAGCATGCCACCGTAAATCTGCTGGTACCGGCGGCGCTGACCAAAGCCTGCATGATGTTGCTGGATCGTTCGACATATCCCGCCGTGGTCTGGCTGTCAGAAACCCATGCAATCCAAGCGACGCCCTATTGGGGGCCGTTTGCCGCGATAAAATCCGCGCTTGGACCGCTGGCTACGATGTGGCAGGGCGAAATGTGGACCGGCGAGTCGGTATCACCAGATCGGCTGCGGTTTCACGTGTGCGTGCCTGGTCCCGTTGCCAGCCCGGCACGTTCAATCAGCCATCCCGGCGAATTAGTGTCATCGTTGCCGTCGGCCGAAAGTCTTGCGCCGCACTTTGTCTACCTGATGTCGCCTCACCACGACAGCACAGATGCCGCGCATCCGCATAATCCCCTTTACCTTTGTAAACCCGCTGCCGGGTAATTTATCCAGCCCCAAGCCGCCGAGGCGGAGCGCAAACTCTGGATGTTGCAATTGTTGGCATACAACATGCTCAATACTTCACGTGTTTTAGGTACACTACAGAAATTAAATAACAATCTAGTTTACCGACCACAAGACCATTCATATAAAAGTCTGCGAACACACTGTGCTGATTCAAAAGCTCCACTTCATTGAAACTCCGCTGCGTTGGTTATTTGTGCGCCTGAATAAGCATTTATCACGCAGGGGCGTGGCATGAGCGCGATGCCTCAACCGCCAGATTCAGAACAAAAACGGATTTTTGTGGGCAGCATCATGTTTATCGACATCGTCGATTATTCAAAAAAAACCGTCTCTGAACAAATCCTTATTCGCGAGCGTTTCAAATCGCTGATGACCTTGTCGCTCAAAGGCATTGATTCTGAGCTACGCCTGGTTTTGGATACGGGCAGTGGTGCGGCGGTGAGCTTTTTGGGCAACGTACAAGACGCGCTCATGGTCAGCATTCGGATGCGAGACTATCTCAAGGCCGCAAACGGTGCACCGGTCGTCGAATCCTATTTGGCTGACCTTGACCGCACGATTCCGCTGTTCAATTACGCATTACGTATTGGCGTCAATCTCGGCCCGGTCAAGTTGCAGCAGGATAGTCACGGTCATCCACAAATTGTGGGGGATGGGATCAACGTCGCGCAGCGCATCACCAGTTTCGCAGAAGCCGACCAAATCGTGGTCTCTCAATCGTATTTCGATGCGGTCTCAGCCGTATCAGCCGACTACACAAAGCTGCTTTCCTACGAAGGCTCGCGCACTGATCAAAATGTTCGCGATCACGAAATTTACGTGGTGGGAGAATCTGTCCCGATCGCTGGCCTGACTAATAATGCGGCGCAAGTTAAAAAAGCAAAAGAAGCCGGTGCCACATCAGGCGATGTCGCCGTGGTGGATGTGGGGGCCGCCAAGCCCGTAAAAGCTGCAGCAATCGAGGCGACGCCGCGTGATAGAAGTAGGGCCGACAAAGATAAAAGCGAGAGTGAGAGTGAGAGTGAGAGCGGGATTGAGATCGATAAAACCAAGACGTTAAATGAAAAAGTAAGCGAAAAAACAAATGACCGCGCGAATGAAAGCTCTGCCAAGTCAAAACCGGGTATGCGCGAAGATGAACAGCCGACCGGCACCGCGGTTGGTTTCGTAAATGAGTTTTTACATAACCGCAATAAATTATTTTTGACCGGCAGCATATTGGCGTTTGTCGCGGCGGCCCTGTTCCTTGCGCTTGTGATACGCAAGCCCGCTAATAAAGTTATTCCTTCGACGGAAACAGCCGTTTCGGAGCCGGTGGTGGCAAAGTCTGAATCAACCGCCGCCACTTCCGCTGGCTCAACCGCAGCTGCGCCCTTGAGCGGATCTAATACCGGAGTTGCGCAGCCGGAGGGCGTACGCCCGGCCACACCACCAGCAGTTGAAACCGCCGCACCACCCACCGACATCAAGCCTGCGCTAAAACCCGTCCCCAAGCCAGTGATCGCGCAGGGAACAGTGTCATTCAGCATTCAACCTTGGGGGGATGTGTCTGTAAACGGCCGATCAGTCGGCGCGTCTCCGCCGCTGAAGCAATCCAAACTAGCGCCCGGCACTTATAAGGTAGAGATAAAAAACACCACGTTCACGCCTTACATCTTGAATATAGAAGTCAAAAGCCGTGAGGAAGTCAGTATCAAGCACAAGTTCCAGTGAACGTTGCCGATATTAAACATGCGCGTTGATAAAGTCATCCAGCAGGCGGCGTGGAAATGTTTTGTAATTTTTTCTAATGCTTTATGGTGTCTCTGACCCAAGACGGAAGTCGCGCCGAGGTGGGTAAATCAAAAGCGCTACATTTAGTGCGACACTTCTCCTGTCGACTACCTCCTGAGCACTAAGCCTCCATTAAAAAAGCAACCAATACAATGTTTACTCTAACCACGGCTAGCCATCGAAAAAATGCATTTAAATCAGCGTTCATTTCCATCAAATTAACCACGCTCGCCGTTATCTTTTTCACTATCTCCGGATGTGCTTTGTTTCCGGCAACGCCTCCACCCATTGTCCCGCCAGTGGGGATCGTGGCGAGCCAACAACGAATTGAACGCGCGCTGGCGAATCTGGCAGAGGGACTCAAGCGTTATGAAGCTGGTAATTTTGAGGAGGCCAAAACCAGTTTTTTGCTGGCCGTCGATAGTGGCGTACTCACCACGCCGCAACTACTCAATGCGCGCAAACACATGGCGTTTATTCATGTTTTGCAGAACCGCGAGCCAAGCGCCCGTGAGGAGTTCGAGAAAGCATTCGCGCTCGATCCCAAATTTGAATTGACCCTTGCCGAGGCCGGGCATCCGGCGTGGGGCCCCGTTTATCGTCAGGTTAAAGCCGAGATAGAACTTCGCCGCACGGGCATGACCTCATCAGCAGCGTCATTTATAAAACAAGCGTTTACGAAGCAGCCATCTTTATCTGAGCGCGCTTTTAATGAGGGCATGATGGCCTACGATGCGGGTGATTACGGGCAAGCCATCAAACTATTCACCCGCATTGAAAAGGACGCTTTGCCAGCGTCTGTGCCGCTCCCCGAGCGCATCAAAATCTATAAACAAACCGCGTTTAGTTATTGCCTGATAAAACAGCGCAGCTTATGTCGTGCCGAGTTTGGCAAAATTTTAAAACTACAACCGACGTTCGAGCTTGAACCCGCTGAAGCCGGTCATCCTTCTTGGGGGGCGGTATTTTTGGGTGCGCAGACGGCGCTCAAACGCACCCCGAGTGACGCACCCAAAGCGAATCCCTCCCAAAAAAAATAACCACTGCTCTTGTGGACTTTTTGCCACGACTAACCAGCAGCATCAAGGCCGTATAATTCAACCACCATGAACGAGACCTTGGGCCGCTATAAGATTCTCGACACCATTGGCCAAGGCGCAATGGGCGTAGTTTATCGTGCGGTGGATCCGATGATTGATCGCATCGTGGCAATCAAAACGGTCAACCTGTCCATCAATGCTGACGACGTTGAAGAATACGAGGCCCGATTTCAGCAAGAGATCAAGGCTGCAGGCCGACTGAATCATCCCAATATTGTCACCATTTATGATGTGGGCCGCACCGAAACCGTTGCCTATATGGCGATGGAATTTTTGGTCGGTAAAGAGCTGAAAGATATTTTGGCGGAAGACCATCGTCCGCCAGTGCTCAGCACCGTTGACTGGATTGCCCAGGTCGCATCTGGCTTGGGCGCAGCGCATGACAATGACATCATTCATCGCGATGTAAAACCGTCAAACATCATGATTGTGCGCGGCGAACTCGCGAAAATAATGGATTTCGGCATTGCCCGCATGACGGCTTCCGCCGTCAAAACAATGACTGGCCTGATCCTCGGCAGCCCTCGCTACATGTCACCCGAACAAGTCGTCGGGCGCTCGCTTGATCATCGCACTGATATTTTTTCACTCGGTGTAGTGCTCTATGAAACGCTCACCAGCGTGCCGCCCTTTGATGGCGATAACGTTAACGCGATCATGTATTCGACAGTCAATACCGCGGCCCCGCCGCCGTCTAGCGAGAACTCTGACGTACCGGCAATGCTCGACTTGATTGTGGCCAAAGCGCTCGCGAAAACAGTTGAAGAGCGCTACCAGACAATGCATGAATTTGCGCACGACCTGACTGAAGTAAAACATCAATTGGCCTCACAAACCAAAGGCATAATCGCCAAAAAGGCACCCTCACAACCAAAGCCGCCGTCAATTGAGGCGCTGGGATTGGGCCGTTTTCAAAAGCAAAGCGATGATGTTAACGAATCGAACCCGCTCAAACTTGCCAAGGATTTCGATTCATTCGACGCGACTGTAAAGCTTGCTGCATTGACGAATCAAACCAGCGAGTTCGATGGCTATATTTCCGCCACCAAAAAGATGCGCGCCTATGTCGAAAAAAACAAAAGCGCCGACAGCATTGTTCCTGTTGTCGGGGATGGCGCGACCGAAGCCGCCACCACCGGTGCCGCCAAGGAGGCACGCGAGCGCCGCCGACGTGAACGCAAAATCGAACGTCGGCGTAAAGAGCTTGAAGAATCGCACGCTGAAGCAAGCACCACCATGGCCGGAGATCACGCCTATTCCAGGTGGGCCCGGTGGCTGCCGGGGATCATCGTCGGCTTGCTCGCTGCTGTGGTGATTACGCTGCTGATAGCGATATTTCGTCGCTAAATAATTAAACTCTGTCTCTGGCGCGGCTTTACGGATACTTTTGCTCCAAAAAGCGCGCTAATAGGGGCGCTTCTATTTTGAAATCAACTAAACATGAATTTGCCGTCCGCCTGCAAACGACCAGTTTTCCCACGATGTTTCTTTGAACACGACCATGATGTTTTCAGGATGCAAACCAGGATTTTTCGCGGCTTGCGCGATTAAATCGGCGAGAATTTTTTTCTTGATTTTTACGCTGCGGCCGACGGACAGCAAAATTTCGATCAAGACAAAATCGTCGGTACGTGCGGCGCTGAGATCAGGATAATTAGTATCAAATTGAAAGTCGTCTGCAGTCAGTTCCAGCACGCGATGAAAGCGATCCGTTTCCGGCACGCCTGACGAAACCAGCGCCTGATGCACGGCGGCAAGCACGCCAGATTTGAATGACGCGGATTTTCCCTGACGGACGGTGAGTGTGACGAGCGGCATAATAACTCCAAAAAATTTTACCGAATGACGGCTTATTAATTTAGCCGCCTGCGCACACTTGCGCAACCCGGTTCGCGCCATTCACTTGTGCTGAAAATGCAAAAATAACCCTGTCGGATGCGGCGTTTGCCGCTGAAAAAATCAAATGCCGTGCGACGAAATTACCCTGCAGTGACGGTGGCACTGGTGGCAATTTTCGCTCGCATTGTTTCATCCGGCAGTATTCCCAAACCCGCCGCCATATTGTCACGCAGATGATCGAGTTTGCCCGTGCCCAGAATCGCGCAGGTGACCGCAGGATGAGCAATCACGAACTTGAGCATGAGCTGCGCCCAGCTTGTGCAGTCAATTTCGCCTGCCCAGTCGGGCAGCGGCTGAGTACGCAGCCGCCGAAATAATTCGCCACCTGCAAACGGGCGATTAACGATGACGGCGATGCCGCGATCTCGCGCGAGTGGTAGCAAGCGTTGCTCTGCTTCGCGCTCGCCGATGGAGTAATTGATTTGCACTGTATCCACTGGATGTTTCGCAATGATTTTTGCCACGGCGTCATATGCGCTTGCGGTGTAGTGCGTAACGCCAATGTGGCGTACACGCCTTTCGCGCTTTAATGCGCTCAAGGTCGCCAAATGTGTTTCCACGTCGAGCAGATTGTGGACTTGCATGAGATCAATCGGCTTCGCGTGTAATTTCGCCATTGATGCTTCCATCTGTGCGGCACCTGCGGCTTTACCACTCGTCCAAACCTTGGTGGCGATAAAAAGTTTGTTGCGCAATTTGAGTTTCGCGATGATCTCCCCCCGCCACATCTTCAGATCGACCATACATCGGCGAAGAATCAATCACCTTGCCACCCAGCGCCACAAATTCGCGCATCACTTCTTCCAGGGGCGCACGTGATTCTGCATCACCGGCCACATCAAAAGTTTGGCACGTGCCAATGCCAATGATGGGCATCAGCTCGCCGCTGGAAGGAATTTTGCGGGTTAACATCTGCGGCATTTTTGTTGCTGCCTCCGAACGAGGTTGCGCCTGACTGGATCGCAGCGGCGATCCAGTCAGCGACGCAGCACCAATGGCAGTAATTGCATTCAGTACATTACGCCGGTTCATAGTCAAAGATATTTATTGCGTCGTCGAAGCGCGCCATCGCAGAACGCCCATGGCATAGCATGCATAGTAAGCGGCCAACATACCGATAATCACCATCGTCAATGGGCTGCGTCCAAATTCCTGTGTGGCATGAAGCGCATCCGGCCCGACCAGCGTTGCCATCTGAAAAAATCGGTAGCCAAGGCGCGCCACCAATAGCAGCGAGAGCGCAATACCGATGTGCGCATTGGGTGTGTAGAAATAGCCTTCGCCGGTTTTTTCAAACTGCGTGAGACGCAAGCCCCACCACGCCAGTGCAATGCCAACAACAACACCCGCTGCGAGTGCTGCCAATGCCATCGGTGCAGCAAGCGCGGTTGTTGCCAACAGCAATATGAGCAAAGGAAAGAATATTGCCGCCAGCCAATGCCGAACCGGCTTTGAACACTGCCGCCCGATCAAGCGGCGAATGCGCGCGTACATCCGCCACACGATTAACGGCACCAGAACAAGAAAGATGAGAGAGGTTGAGCTGAATGTCACCAAAATTTGCCTGGAATTTTATAAAGCAACGGTAGTTTCAAATGTCCAGTTTTAAACGCTATCTGCAAAGCGGCAACCCTTTTAAAAATTTAGCGCTCTACAGGTTTCGCAAATGGTTTCACAAACCGCAACGTCATGCGATCCGATTCACCAATCGCCTGATATTTGGCGCGATCAACTTCTTTGTCGGCAAACGAAGGCGGCAATGTCCATACGCCGCTTTGGTAGTCTTTGGTGTCTTTTGGGTTCGCGTTAATTTCGCTCTTGGCATCGAGCTTGAAACCCGCCATCAACGCATGTTTGATAACATATTCTTCAGTCACATAACCCGAATCAATCGCCTGCTTTACTTTGCTACCCGGCTTCGCGCGATGCTCTACCAGCCCTAATACACCGCCAGGCTTTAGTGCATCAAAAAAACTCTTCATGAACGCATCCACGTTATCGTCGTCGATCCAGTTATGCACGTTACGAAACGTCAGGACAAAATCGGCGCCACTGCCTACTGCAGTAATCGCACCATCGGGCCGAATATCCAGCGCAGCGGGCGCGCCAATGGGCACGATTTTCACTTTGTCATAAAGTGTTGGTTTTGCGGCCAGTTTTTCCTGAAACGATTTGATGCCGCGAACAGATTCAGCAGGATAGGCCACCACATAGCGGCCGCTAGCGCGCAAATACGGTGCCAGTACCTCGGTGTACCAGCCCGCGCCAGGAAATGTCTCGATGACGGTCGAATCGGCTTTCACACCGAAAAACGCCAGCGTTTCCTTGGGATGACGGAACGCATCACGCGCTTTGTTCGCAGCACTGCGATGTTCACCCGCCAAGATTTTATCAAAGCCCTCAGCTGCAACTGCCTCCGCCGCTGACGCGACATTCAAGCCAGCGAACATGAGAAAAATACCGGGTAAGGTAACGCAAACGAAGTTTGAAAATGTTCTGGAAATACTTGAAGACATGGATTTCTTTCATGATTAATTTGCAACCGACAATATAGCAATCGTCACGCACTGCGCGCGCCGACAAACGAAAAAAATCCCCCAGACAAAATACAATCTAAGGGATTTTTAGTTTCGATTCCATGAGGCGCTGTGAACTACGCTGTTATGTCACTATGCGGCTTCGCGCGATGCCTTCTTACGCTCATGCTCTAGCAAGAAGCGTTTGCGAATACGAATGTTTTTGGGCGTAATTTCAACCAATTCATCGTCATCGATAAATTCAATCGCGGATTCCAGCGTCATCTGAATCGGTGGCACCAGTGCCACGGCTTCATCGGTGCCGGAAGATCGCACGTTGGTGAGCTGTTTACCCTTGATCGGATTAACCACCAGATCGTTATCGCGGCTGTGAATACCGATCACCATACCGTTATACAAACGCTCGCCCGGTGATACAAACATGCGGCCACGGTCCTGCAATTTCCACAACGCATAAGCCACCGCATCACCCTGCTCGCCCGAAATCAACACACCGTTGCGGCGAGATGCGATCTCACCACGCAGCGGCGCGTATTCATCAAACACATGGCTCTTCAAGCCAGTGCCTCGAGTCAAGTTCATGAATTCAGTTTGAAACCCGATCAAACCGCGCGCCGGAATGCGGTAATCCAGCCGGACACGACCACGCCCATCCGGCACCATGTCCACCATATCGCCACGGCGCTGGCCAATCGCTTCCATCACTGGACCTTGATGCGTTTCTTCAACATCGAGTGTCAGCATTTCAAACGGCTCACACTTCTCACCATTCACTTCTTTAATCATCACGCGCGGCTTGCCAACGGCCAATTCGTAGCCTTCGCGGCGCATGTTTTCTAGCAAAATAGTCAAGTGCAATTCGCCTCGGCCTGACACCATAAATGAATCAGTATCTTCGGTCTCAGCGACTTTCAAGGCGACGTTGACGAGCAATTCTTTATCGAGGCGCTCACGCAATTGGCGCGACGTAACAAACTTACCTTCTTGGCCCGCAAATGGCGATTTATTGACCTGAAAATTCATCGTCAAAGTCGGCTCATCCACACCCAAAATCGGCAGCGCCTCCGGATTTTCAACATCTGCCAGCGTGCAGCCAATCGCCAATTCTTCAATGCCAGAGATCAGCACGATCTCGCCTGCTTCAGCGATATCCAGCGGCACTTTGTTCAAGCCCTGAAAGCCCTGCACAGAATTCACACGCGCTTTTTTCGGCGGCTTGTCACCGATCATAACCATCACATCTTGCGCGGGCTTGATCGAGCCGCGACGCACACGGCCAATACCGATGCGACCGACATAAGTCGAATAATCAAGTGCGGAAATTTGTAGTTGCAATGGCGCATCCGCATCACTTTCTGGTACGGGAACGTATTTCAAAACAGTGTCGAACAACGCACGCATGTCGGTGGCAGGTGTCTTCAAATCAAGCATGGCGTAGCCATTGATTGCTGAGGCATAAACGACCGGAAAGTCAAGCTGGGCCTCAGTCGCGCCCAATTTATCCATCAATTCAAATGTGTTGTTAATTACCCAATCCGGGCGTGCACCATCACGATCAATTTTGTTTACTACCACAATCGGCCGCAAGCCGAGCGCTAACGCTTTCTTGGTCACAAAACGCGTTTGTGGCATCGGGCCTTCAACTGCATCCACCAACAGCAACACGCCATCCACCATCGACAATACGCGCTCGACTTCACCACCAAAATCCGCGTGGCCTGGCGTATCGACGATATTGATGTGTACGCCTTCGTAATCAATCGCGGTATTTTTTGCGAGAATGGTAATGCCGCGCTCTTTTTCGAGATCGTTCGAATCCATCACCCGTTCGGCAATGTGCTGGTGCGCGGCGAATGAGCCGGCCTGGTGAAGGAGTTTGTCGACGAGGGTGGTTTTCCCGTGGTCAACGTGAGCGATGATAGCGATATTTCTGAGGGCGCGTGGCATGGAATTCGGCTTCGGTTAGGGTTTGTTTTGAAAAGAAGATAAGTTATTGACTCAACTAGACATTTTAGCACGCCCATGTGACGAATTCGAGCTATTTGTGCAGCGCATCAATTGTTCACGGTTCCTTGCTCATGGTTCTTTATTCCGCATCCAGTCTGCGGTATTCGCAAATGATGCAATCAGCCGGTCACGCAAGCTGTGCTCAATTTCAACATCAGCCATCGCACGCGTCATGCAACTCATCCACTGGTCACGCTCGCTGGCACCAATCGCGAACGACAGATGCCGCGCGCGCAACCGCGGATGGCCGAATTGATCCGTGTACACGGGCGGGCCACCGAGCCAACCAGTTAAAAACATAAATAATTTCTCGCGTGAGCCATCGAGCGATTCGGGATGCAGTTTGCGGATGCCGTAAAAATCTGGATCTTCGTCCATCAAATCATAAAAGCGAGTGACCAGTGCGCGCACCTTGGCTTCACCGCCGATGATGCCGTACGGAGTTGATTGCGGATTTAACGTTGGCTCGTCAATTTGTTTTTTAATTTGCATGACAATATTTTACCGCCCTTTCCCCGATAAGGTATGCCTGCCGCTGGCATAATTGCAGCAATATGAAAACAAAAAATTCTCAAAAAAAGCTCGCGCTCAAAATCGACGTGGATACCTTGCGAGGCACACAGATCGGCGTGCCTGCTTTAATCGAGGCGCTGAAAAAACATCATGCTGACGCCACATTTTTATTCAGTCTCGGGCCGGACAATACCGGTCGCGCGATCAAGCGAGTATTTCGCAAAGGTTTTTTAGGCAAAGTGAAGCGCACGTCTGTCGTGGCGCATTACGGCTTTCCCACCCTGCTCTACGGCACGCTTTTGCCAGGCCCGGATATTGGCAAGCGCTGCGCCGATATTCTTAGACGCACACGTGATGAAGGCTTCGAATGCGGCATTCACACTTGGGATCATGTGCGCTGGCAAGACGGCGTGATGAATGCCTCGGCCGCATGGACGAAAAGTGAGATGACGGCAGCACTGGATCGGTACGCTGATATTTTTAAAGAGCCCGCAAAAACCCACGGCGCGGCAGGCTGGCAAATGTCGAAGCACGCGTTGCGGCTCACGCAAACAATGGGCTTTGATTATTGCTCGGATGGTCGCGCCGATCCTGCTTTCGCATTGCCGCATTTCCCCGTTGTAAACGGTGAAATTATCGACTGTCCGCAAATACCCACGAGCCTGCCGACTCTTGATGAGCTGATCGGCGTTAACGGTATTACCGAAACCAATGTAGCCGCGCATGTGTTGAAACTGACCGAATCAAGCCCCGCAAATGGCCATGTATTTACACTGCATGCGGAGCTGGAAGGCATGCGCCTGTTGCCCGTGTTTGAGCGACTACTAATCGGCTGGAAAGAGCAAGGTTACGACCTCGTTTCGACCCGCGCAATCTATGACAATCTGGATCTTAAACATCTATCGTATTTCAACGCGATTCACGGCGAGATTGCCGGGCGAAGTGGTAATTTGTTATTGCAAGGTTCGCCGTTTTTGCCAGAAGTTAATATTACGGGCCATGCCCGAACGAAACCTGAAACAACAGTGTCATAGTCTTCATGGATTCTTGAGTTATTGATTGCCGCTTCCCTTAATACCCATTTCAATTTAGGAGCAGAACCGCCATGCCAAACAACGCAAACAACGCAAACAACGCAAACAACGTTATTGCAGATTTTGAAGTGCCCGCCACCGGTAACCAGCGCTTTGCCAGTACCGCATTCCGCGGCCATCCCTACATTATTTATTTTTATCCAAAAGACGATACGCCTGGCTGCACGATTGAAGGTGCGGCGTTTCGCGATCATTACGACGCATTCAAAAAAGCGGGCTATATGGTATTTGGCGTTTCCCGCGATTCCCTCAAAAGCCATGAAAAATTCAAAGCAAAAATGAATTTTCCGTTTGATCTTTTTGCAGACGAAGATGAGACACTCTGCAAATTATTTGATGTAATCAAAGAAAAAAATATGTATGGCAAAAAAGTGTTCGGTATCGAGCGCTCGACTTTTATTGTGGGCAAGAATAATGAGGTGCTGAAGGAATGGCGTGGCGTCAAAGTGGACGGCCATGTTGAGGAGGTTCTGAGCGTCGCAAAATCCATGCAATAATCGTTTTATAAATTTTTAAATATTTAGAAAAATACTTGCGAACGCAGATTCGAATTGAGTGCAAACTTGATATTGATAACCCTCTTCTGGCCCGCGCCGCAAGAGGGTTTTTCGCTTCTGAATTCGTCACATATAGCTGTCAACACCAATCCATTTTCCAGGCCCTAACGAGAGGACACCACTTTGGCTACCAAACACAAAAAAGATGCCGTCGCGACTTCTGAACACGCCGGCTCGGCAAAATCACATCAGCACAAAATGTTTGTACTGGATACGAACGTGCTCATGCACGATCCCACATCGTTATTCCGATTTGAAGAGCATGATGTTTATCTGCCGATGATTACGTTAGAAGAGCTTGACAACAATAAAAAAGGCATGACCGAAGTGGCACGCAATGCGCGTCAGGCCAGCCGTTTTTTGGATGAAATTGTCTCGAGTCAGGAAGGCGAAATAGAAACCGGTATCGCGCTAAAAGAATTTGGCACGCGTCAAGCGAGCGGCCGACTCATGCTGCAAACGCGTCCGATCACGCTCGATTTTCCGTCAGCACTTGCCGATAGTGGCAAGGCTGACAATCAGATTCTCGCCGTAGCACTTGATCTGCAACATCACAACCCAAAACGCAGCGTGGTGCTGGTATCGAAAGACATCAACATGCGCATCAAGGCGCGCGCGATTGGCGTCTCGGCTGAGGATTATTTCAACGATAAAGTTTTGGAAGACACCGATCTTCTGTATACCGGCGTACGCGAATTGCCGAAAGATTTTTGGGATAAACACGGCAAGGATATGGAATCGTGGCAGGAACACGGCCGTACGCTGTATCGCATCAAGGGCCCAATGGTGGCCAGCATGCACGTCAATGAATTTGTATTTCAGGACGATGACAAACCGTTTTATGCGATGGTGGCAGCACTTGATGGCAAAAGCGCGGTACTCAAAACACTGAAAGACTATACGCACCAAAAAAATAACATTTGGGGCATCGTCGCGCGCAATCGCGAGCAAAATTTTGCGTTAAATGTGCTGATGGATCCCGATCTTGATTTCGTCACACTTCTCGGTCAGGCCGGTACCGGCAAAACCTTGCTCACACTCGCGGCTGCATTGATGCAAACGCTCGAATTTAAAGTCTATTCGGAGATCATCATTACCCGGGTCACCGTACCGGTCGGCGAGGATATTGGCTTTTTGCCCGGTACCGAAGAAGAGAAAATGAATCCGTGGATGGGCGCACTCGAAGATAACTTGGACGTGCTCAATAGTTCAGACGACGAGGCCGGCGATTGGGGCCGTGCCGCGACGCGCGATTTGATTCGTTCACGCATCAAAGTGAAGTCACTTAATTTTATGCGCGGCAGAACGTTCCTGAATAAATTTTTGATTATTGACGAAGCGCAAAACCTGACGCCCAAACAAATGAAAACGCTCATCACCCGCGCAGGGCCGGGAACGAAAGTTGTTTGCCTGGGCAATATCGCGCAGATCGACACGCCCTATTTGACCGAGGGCTCATCGGGCCTAACCTATGTGGTGGATCGCTTCAAAGGCTGGAATCATTCCGGGCATATTACGCTGCAACGCGGTGAGCGTTCGCGCCTGGCTGATCATGCGGCAGAAGTGCTGTAGTGGTTAATTGAGATGAAACGTCTGGCGATCATTCTGATGACCGCATTTCTGGTCACCAGCGCGGGAGGTCAAACGCAAAGGCATACGCAAAGTCAAACGCCAAATCCGCAGCCTGTGGAATCGCAGGCTGCGGCAACTGCATTGTCCGAGTTGCCTGAAC
>JANYGV010000014.1 GCA_025359285.1 Burkholderiales bacterium | reverse complement strand
GCCTTGACGTCGTTGTCCTTCAATGCCTCTTGCAGCGCCTTGGTGAGTTTCTCGTTAATGGCCTTGGGCGTCGCCTTCGGTGTCCACACGCCATGCCACACGCCCACATTGAAGCCTTTTAATCCGCTTTCATCGAGCGTGGGAATGTTGGGCATCGATGCGACGCGCGTGGTTGAGGTAACACCAAATACCTTTACTTTGTCGCCTTTGATTTGTGAGGTGGTGTTGGTGGTTTGATCACACATGAAATCGACTTGACCGCCAAGCAGATCGGTCATGGCGGGTGCGGTGCCTTTGTACGGAACGGTCAGAATTTCAGTCTCGATCGCACTCATGAACAACATACCGCACAAATGCGAGGCCGAACCGATGCCCGCGTTCGCGTAGGAGATTTTGGCTTTGTTGGTCTTGACGTGGCTGAGAAAATCTTTGAAATTATTGGCGGGGATATCTTTTTTGCTGATCAGCGTCATCGGCACTTCGGTCACTAAACCAACCGGCTCCAGATCCTTGGTAGCATCGTATTTCAAGGTGCGGTAGAGCGCGGGCGCGGTTGAGATACCAATGTGCATGAGCAGGATGGTGTAGCCATCAGCAGGTGCTGACACGACACGACCCACGCCAATGGTGCCGCCTGCGCCACCCACGTTTTCGATCAGGATTGGCTGGCCCAGTGATTTCGACATTGCCGCGCCCACCGTGCGCGCCACGGTGTCGGTCGGGCCACCAGCGGCGAACGGAACAATCATGGTGATCGGTTTGGCCGGGTAAACATCGGCTGCGTTTGCAAAAAGCGATGCAATGCCAAATGCGATTGATGCGGCTGCCAGTGCGAGTGATCGGAATTTCATAAGTCCCCAAAAGATTATTGTTGTTGCTGATTTTTAAAAGACGCCCTAATTTTACTGCAGTTGCAAATCGCACTGCTGCACCTAAAGTTGATGCACTTGGCTAGATTTTTTGCTGAATCCATCGTGCCGCACTCAAACGCAACACACTAATATTGACGGGGCTCTACAAGCATAAATGGCTCAAACGGCGCTTCTAGCTTGCACTTTTTTGTTTTACTCCCATCATCTCCCCCATTTTAATCGCGCGAGCGGGCGACCAATCTGGGTTGAACGTGAGCGTGTTTTTGGGGAACAGCATGACGACGGTCGAGCCCAATAAAAACCGGCCCATTTCTTCGCCTTTTTTGAACATAACGGGCTTGTCCCGATATTGCCATTCGCGAACCTGGCCGGTGCGCGGCGGGTTAACGATGCCATGCCACACGGTCGCCATTGAGCCTACGATGGTTGCACCGACCAGCGTCAATACCAGCGGCCCTTGCTTGGTCTCAAACACGCAGACGACGCGTTCGTTGCGCGCGAATAAGCCCGGCACGCCGCGCGCGGTGGTGGGATTCACTGAAAATAGTTCGCCCGGCACGTAAATCATTCGCGTTAATTTGCCGTCACATGGCATGTGAATGCGATGGTAATCTTTCGGGCTCAAATAGAGTGTGGCGAAGCTGCCGTCCTGAAATTTTGCGGCTAGTTCAGCATCGCCTCCGACCAGTGCAGTGGTCGAATAGTGATGACCTTTCGCCTGAAAAATCTGGTCTCGCTCAATAGCGCCGAATTGGCTGATGGCACCATCCACGGGGCAAATAAAATCCGCCTTTGCCAGCGGGCGCACGCCATCGCGTAACGGTCGCGTAAAAAATTCATTGAAGCTTTGATAACTGGCGATATCCGAATTCGCAGCTTCGTCCATATTGACGTTATAGCGCGCTACAAACCAGCGAATCAGACGCGTGGTGAGATGCCCTGCTTGGGCACCGGCAATTTTGCCCGCGAGGACGGTGAGCGCTTGTTTCGGGAGAATGTATTGCGGCAAAACAGCAGAGCGATCAGACACGAGAGTTACCAATAGTGGAAAAAAAACGATTATAACGGCCCAGCAGTTTTATCATGACATCAAGGGCAACGGCACCGATCCCTCACAGCACCAACAGATGACTTTTCTTGGCGCCCTTTACCGCCTCCAGCGCAACTGCCGAATCAAATGTCACGAAGCGGCCATTGTGGCGAACGGCGAGCGCTAACAAATAAACGTCGGTCAACTGGCGCGGGTCTTGAATGCGCGAAAAGTCTGCGATGTTGGGCACAAGAAGGCTAATAGCATCTGCCCAAAATACGTGCAGCTCACTTGCCGCAGCGTCGACTAATCGCGCCATGACCGCGCGCACTCGCAACGAATTCGGATAACCAAGGTGAGACATGATGCGCATGCAAGCGTTCTGCGTGATGGGGCATGATGCCCATCCCAATTTTGCGTGGCTGCGAAACCACATCATCGGACTCGGGTGTGAAGCGTGCTCCTGATCGATTAAGGCAATCAATACGTTGATGTCCAGCAGCGCACGCATTAACTAAAATCGTCCTCGGTAAGCTTGTCAATAAGCTCATTGGTGAAAATGCCACCACGTTTGGGGAAGGGCCGAAAACCAGAAATTGCCTCGGGCTCATGCGCGGCAAATTTCGTGGCTGAGCTTGAGGACGTCGGCGCATTCAGCGCTGCGCGCGCCAGCTCGGAGATAACGTCCCCCATCGTTTTATTTTCGCGACGGGCACGTTCTTTGGCAGCCTGCAACACGTCGTTTGCGATATCTAATGTGGTTCTCATCAGTAAGTCATATTGCATCATGCATCAAACATCAAACGCCTCGGAAAATATCAACCCCCAGTATGGACGGCGTCTTTGGGGCATTTTGCCTCCGAACGGCACGCCAATCAGGGAGGCGCTATAAAAATGCAAAAAAGCCGGACGCGCGGCTTCTTTCTGAGCTGGAAAATTAATTTAAATCTTCGCCTGATCTACCAACTTATTTTTCTTGATCCGCGGTACTTTTGAATAGGTTTCGAGGAGCGTGCTCCTCGCCTTCAAAAGCCCGAGCGCCTTGCCGGGCGCGCGGAGAGTGGCTAATTCTTCGCCTGATCTACCAACTTATTTTTCTTGATCCACGGTACTTTTGAAGGGGTTTAGAGGAGCGTGCTCCTCGCCTTCAAAAGCCCAAGCGCCCTGCCGGGCGCGCGGAGAGTGGCTAATTCTTCGCCTGATCTACCAACTTATTTTTCTTGATCCACGGCATCATAGCCCGCAGCTTTCCACCCACCTCTTCAATCTGGTGCTCTGCCAACAATCGGCGACGCGCCGTCAAGGTCGGCGCGCCCGCTTTGTTTTCGAGGATAAAGCTCTTCGCGTATTCGCCCGTCTGAATATCACGCAACACGTCTTTCATCACTTTCTTGGTTTGTTCGGTGATGATTCTTGGGCCGCTCACATATTCGCCATATTCGGCGTTGTTCGAGATCGAATAATTCATGTTGGCAATGCCGCCTTCATAGATTAAATCCACGATCAATTTGGTTTCGTGCAGGCACTCAAAATACGCCATCTCCGGCGCGTAACCGGCTTCAACCAAGGTTTCAAAACCGGCTTTAATCAACTCGACCACTCCGCCACAAAGCACCGCTTGTTCGCCGAACAGATCAGTTTCGGTTTCTTCACGGAAATTGGTTTGAATGACACCACCGCGAGAGCCACCGATTGCCTTGGCATACGACAACGCCAAATCACGGGCTTTGCCGGATTTATCCGCGTGAACCGCGATCAGCGCTGGCACGCCGCCACCGCCGACGTAGGTTGATCGAACCAGATGGCCCGGGCCCTTGGGCGCAATCATGATTACGTCCAAATCGGCGCGTGGGGTGACCACACCGTAGTGAACATTAAAGCCGTGCGCAAATGCCAGCACCGCGCCTTTTTTGATGTTCGGTTCAACTTCTGCTTTGTATACATCGCCGATGTTTTCATCAGGCAAAAGCATCATCACAAAATCGGCGGCTTTGACTGCATCTGCGACTTCGGCGACCTTTAGCCCGGCTTTCTTCACTTTGTCCCATGAAGCGCCGCCCTTGCGCAGGCCGACGGTCACTTTGACACCTGAATCGTTCAGATTTTGCGCATGCGCGTGACCTTGCGAGCCGTAGCCTACGATGGTGACTTTTTTGCCCTTAATCAGAGAAAGGTCACAATCTTTGTCGTAATAAACTTTCATTTGCGTTCCTTGGTAGCCGTATTAAAGATATTTAAACTTTTTGGGTGTTTCTAGACCTTGATGACCCATTCGCCGCGGCCCAGCCCACAAGCGCCGGTGCGGACAGTTTCTAAAATCAGCGCTCGATCAAGCGCCTCTAAAAACGCATCAAGCTTCTCGCCGGTACCGGTCAGCTCAACGACGTAGGTTTTTTCAGTGATGTCGATAATGCGCGCGCGAAAAATATCTGCCGTGCGTTTCAGCTCTTCGCGGTCTTTTCCGAGCGCGCGTAACTTAACCAGCATCAATTCACGCTCGACATGTTTGCCTTCGTTCAAATCAACAATTTTGACAATATCCACCAGCTTGTTTACCTGCTTGGTAATTTGCTCGATAACATCATCGGATCCCGAGGTCACAATGGTCATGCGAGACAGGGTGGAGTCCTCAGTAGGGGCCACCGTCAAGGATTCGATGTTGTAACCGCGTGCGGAGAAAAGCCCTGCCACGCGCGACAACGCACCAGCTTCGTTTTCAATCAATAGAGAGAGGATATGGCGCATTTTGTTTAAGCGGTAATGTTGAATTTAGGTTTGCTGCGGTGCGACAGCAAGTAGCGCAAGTGCAGCAATTTTTATTGTAGTAGTGTGGCGGGTTTAGTGTGCGCTAGGGAGATGGAATGCGAGAAAGATTAAATTCGCGAAAGATTAAATTCGCGAAAGATTAAATGCGAGATAGGTTAGATGGCAGATAGGTTAAATGGCAGATAGGTCAAATGCCTGAGGCGCTATCTTTACGTTCGTCCGCGATTACAAATCTTCCGCCAAAATCATTTCGCTGATACCTTTACCACCTGGCACCATGGGAAAGACATTTTCTTTTTGGTCGGTCAGAAAATTCATGAAGACGAGGCGATCTTTCATCGCAAAAGCATCTTTTAACGCGCCCTCAACATCGCTCGGCTTCTCGATATCCATACCGACATGGCCATAAGCCTCGGCAAGCTTGGTGAAATCAGGCAGGGCTTCCATATAACTTTCTGCGTGGCGATTGCCGTGAAAAAAATCTTGCCATTGGCGAACCATGCCGAGATAACGGTTGTTCAGCAAAATCACTTTTAACGGCAAATTGTATTGTTTGCAGGTAGATAGCTCCTGAATACACATTTGGATCGAGCCTTCACCCGTGACGCAAGCGACATCCAGCTCGGGATACGCCAGCTTGCAACCCATTGCGTACGGCAAACCAACGCCCATGGTGCCTAAGCCGCCCGAGTTAATCCAGCGACGCGGCTTGTCGAACTTGTAGTATTGCGCAGCCCACATTTGATGCTGCCCCACATCAGAGGTGACGATGGCATCACCCTTGGTCGTTTCCCATAATTTTTCGATCACATATTGGGGCTTGATCACATCCGAGCCCATTTTGTATTTCATGCAATCTTTGGCGCGCCATTCTTCAACCTGCTTCCACCAAGCAACGATCTTGTTTGGTTTTTGTTCGGCTACTTTTAGCTGCGCCAGCATATCAACCAATACGTCTTTGATGTTGCCAACAATCGGCACATCGACCTTGACGCGCTTGGAGATAGACGATGGATCGATATCAATATGAATAATTTTGCGGGTCGGATTGCCTGCGTTGAAGTGCGTCGGATTGCCAATCACGCGGTCATCAAAACGCGCCCCGATGGCAATCAACACATCACAAAACTGCATCGCCATATTCGCTTCAACCGTGCCGTGCATGCCCAGCATGCCCAAAAATTGTTTATCGGTGGCAGGGTAGGCGCCCAATCCCATCAGGGTATTGGTGCAAGGATAGCCAAGCGTTCGTACCAGTTCGGTCACTTCTTTCGACGCATCGCCCAAAATCGCGCCACCACCGATATAAATCATCGGCCGATCGGCGCTAAGCAGCATCTGCATCGCTTTTTTGATCTGTCCGCTATGGCCCTTACTAACAGGTTTGTAAGAGCGCATTTCGATTGTTTTCGGATAGTGATATGCCGTCGTTTGCATCGACACATCCTTGGGCACGTCGACCACCACCGGGCCAGGACGGCCAGTGGTCGCGATGTAAAACGCTTTTTTGATGGTATTCGCGAGTTCGGCCACGTCTTTTACCAAAAAATTATGTTTCACACAGGGCCGTGTAATGCCAACGGTGTCGCATTCCTGGAACGCATCTTGACCAATCGCATAGGTCGGCACTTGCCCGGTGATGATCACCATCGGGATCGAGTCCATATAGGCGGTGGCGATACCGGTTACCGCGTTAGTGACGCCCGGACCAGAGGTGACCAACGCCACGCCAGGACGACCGGTGGCACGCGCGTAGGCATCTGCCGCATGCACTGCCGCCTGCTCATGGCGCACTAGAATGTGTTGAAAGCTGTTTTGTTTATGAATCTCATCATAAATCACCAGCACTGCGCCGCCCGGATAGCCGAATACAAATTCGACACCTTCTTCTTTCATGGCACGGCAAACGATCTCAGCGCCATTGAGAATTTCTGGCGGGGTGGCGGGAGACATTGCAGCGGCCAACGCAGCGGCGGCAGTGAATTGAGTGTTATCTGGAATCTTCATGATGTCGTTCTCACCGAATTCGCGTCAAAGATGGATTGCGCGGGTCAAAAATGGGGTCAAGTACGAAACAAAGCCGCTATTGGTCTGATCGCGAATCACGTTGCTAAACAACGTCATCGCAATGCCGCTAACAGTACGCTTGTTTCCTCAAATTACGTTGAACTGACACCGTTGTGCGGCGAAATCGAAGTCCAAACTTTCGTACTGCAACAAATTTGAGCCATTTTGAAAGGCAAACCAAGGGTCGCTTGGCTCATTGTGCAGTGCAGTAGAGCTACCTTACCGACTGGAGCGCAAATGGTCAAGCACAGTGTTTAATTCTAATTAAAATAGCATGAACAATAAGTGCTTCCTCGCGATCATCCTGCCATGCTTCCGGGCAGCGCAATACAACACCACTCAGCACGATAAAACGCGAGGCAGCGCGAAACTTGCTAGACTTCGATGTTATGTTGTTTTGTAAAACCAACATGTCAAGTATTTCGTATACCGTTAAATATCGAAACCTGTTTATAAAAACAAAATCAGCTTGCGAGGACACCCCTGGCTACACTTAAAGAAATGTCGGCATTCTTGGCTTCCGTTGAAAGACGGGCGTTCAAACAGTCCGTGTTCGCGGTAAAAAACGACGAATCTGCGCTGGACATCGTCCAGGACTCGATGATGAAGATTGCCGAAAAATACGCCGACAGGCCGCCGGCAGAGCTGCCGATGCTTTTTCAGCGTATTTTGCAAAATACGATCCGGGACTGGTATCGCCGCTCAAAAGTCCGTTCCACCTGGACGTCCAACTTCTCCGCGTTCGGTAGCGGCAACGACGACGATGACGAGCGGGATTTTTTAGAAACTTTGGAAGCTGAAGATACGACCAGCGTGCCGGTATCACCTGCCGCCCAGCTAGAACAGGCGCAGACCCTAAAAATTATTGAAGAAGCAGTTGAAAAATTGCCGCCTCGTCAACGCGAAGCATTTATGTTGCGTTATTGGGAGGAATTGGACGTAGCAGAAACGGCGGAAGCTATGGGCTGTTCGGAAGGTAGTGTGAAGACCCACTGCTCGCGAGCGGTCCACGCACTAACGCTTTTGCTGCGCGCAAAGGGAATCACAGTCGATTCACTTCCGCGTCCCGCGTGATCCTATTAAGATAAATATGGTTGTTACTTAACCCGGCAAAATCAGGCAAAAATCATGGACGAAAGAGAATTCGCTAAAAAAGTAACAATGAACCTAAATTGGGGGCTAACCCAAATCGACGGCGACAAGCTGAGCAAACTTCGCGCCGCGCGCGAAAAAGCGTTGGCCAATTACGCCGAGCCGGTGGCGGTCGCAAATTTGGTGACGACATCCGGACAAGCGCTTAATTTTTCAAGCTGGGTACGAAAGCCATTGTTTTGGCTGCCTATCGTTGCCATCGCCGCGGCGGCAGTGACATATAACGCAATGGACGACGACATTGCCGACGACGTGGGCGGCGAATTTGATGCCAAGCTCCTCACTGGCGAATTACCCATCAATGCATTTTTGGACAAGGATTTCGGATCGTGGGTCAAAGAATCTTCACAATAATCACGGCGGGCGTCACCGCACTGCTGTTGGCGTGTGCCACGCAGATACATGCGGAAGCAGAAACAAAGCCGCTGCCACCCGTGCCTTGGAAAAAAGTGCCTGAGGCTGAGAAGAAGGTATTGGGGCCATTACAAAAGGATTGGGATCAGCTGCACAGCGCCCAGCAACGGAAACTGGTCGGCGCGGCCAAGACCTATCCTAAATTGGCACCTATCCAACAGGAACGTTTTCAAGAGCGCATCAAGGATTGGGCGGCACTCACGCCCGTGCAACGTCACGCTGCCCGCGATAAGTATAAAAATCTCTCCAGTCTGCCGCCTGATAAACAGCATATTCTTCGCGAGCGCTGGAACGAGAAATCAGCGCAGGCCACGGCAAGCGGCTCGACTGCTGCAACATCAGGTGTATCTGATTCATCCTCGTCAGCACGTTAAGCATGTCGAAGCGGCATCGAATAACGAGAGAGCATGCGTCCCCCGTTGGTCCAGCGGATATGGCAATACCGAGCACTCAAAGCATTCCCAGCGCAATAAGACGGGTTGCATCGCTACCGTACGAGGGGCTGCTGATGTTAGCGCTAATGTTGGTGATGAGCTTTCCGATTGCCGGTCTTAAGGGGGCAACGCTCAGTGGCGTGCCGCATTTTATATTCCAGCTTTATTTGTTCGCGATATTGCTGACTTACTTCACATGGTTCTGGCGTCACGGCGGACAGACTTTACCCATGAAAACATGGAAACTACGGCTAGTAACGCGGGATGGCACGCCGCTGAACTGGAAATATGCGCTTCGACGTTTCGCCTGTGCAACGCTTTTTTATGGGCCTGCATGCGCCGGGATTATGTTGATATTTTTCCCCAACCGCATCAGTCCGGTCATCACGATGTGGATGTTTTTCCCCTCGCTTGCGACACTATTCTGGGCTAAATTTGATGCTGACCAGCAGTTTTTGCACGACCGCTGGGCGGGTACTAGAATAATTGATGCCACAATCCCAAAATAGCCTGAAGCAACGCAGCCAAGCTATGCCGAAAACGCCTTCCGAAATTTGTCAGGACGTTCTTTCCAGGCAATCAGCAGCAACGATACGACTAAAAAAACCGCAACCGGCATTGAAGCTGATAACAACGGTGGCCAGTTATAAAGCACCGTTAAGTGTGATGTAAGCTGATTCAAAAAATAAAAACCTACCCCAATCATCACGCCCAACAGCAGCCTGGCACCGACCCCGCCGCCTCGGGTGGACTGAATCGCAAATGGGATGGCCAGCAGCATCATGATGATCACCGCAGCCGGCTGGAAAAGCTTTGCCCAATACGCCCATTCATAACGCGTACTGTTTTGTTTGTTGTCCCGCAAGTGGTCTATGTAGGCGGATAAATTCGTCATGGACATACTGTCTGCGCTGACCCGCAGCACCGACATGAGATCCGGCGTCAATGATGAATGCCAAATCGCATTAGGCTGCTGCTCAATCCGGGCGGTTTGGCCGCCCGCTGCGGCTGCTTCAAAAATTGTCTTTTCCACGCCTTCCAGTCGCCATCGGTTGTTGGCCTCATAAATTGCCTTCTTCACGATACTGATTGACGTCAGGCGGTGAGCGGTATCGAAATCGTAAACCCGCATATCCAATAGTTGGGTGTCTGGCGTAACCATCTGAATATTCACAAACGACCGGTCATCTTTTACCCAAAAGCCAGAGCGAAAATTTTGCGCCACCATATTACTGGTCGCCGCCAATTTCAACCGCCGCGCGGTCTCTTCGGAAGCGGGTGCGACAAACTCGCCAAATAAAAAAATAAACGATGAAAATAACAACCCGATAATGGCCGCAAATGTAGCGAGGCGCGCGAGTGATAATCCCGACGCGCGCATTACCGTCAGCTCTGACTGCGCAGACAGGCGCGACACCGCCAACAATGTGCCCATCAAGGCTGCGAGCGGGAAAACGACCACCACATTGGTCGGCTGTAGTAACGTAACGTAGGCTAGCAGCTTGACCAGCCCGAAGCTGCCTTTGCCCAGTTCGCCCAGTTGCGATATCAAATCAAAAAGCGCGAATAAGGCGAGCAACGCCAGCAGCAACAAGGCGGTGGCGCCGATAATTTCTTTGGCGAAATAACGAAAAAGTGTCGACATGAAGCAAGCCTAAAATTAAATGCACAACCTTATTGAAAAGACAAGATTGCTAAAAAAGGGAAACAAGTAGGCGGCTTAGCGGCTAACGAAACGCTTTACCACCGCTGAAAAACGGACGGCGGTGGCCACGCAATCAGCCCAGATATTCTAATAATTGGTCAGTGAGGATTTTCGCTTCCGCCACACCGCTGGCTTTTGTAATGGCATCTTGGAATGGCTTAACCAAGCCACGTAAATCGTCAACCGTACCGGCACGCTCTAATTTCAGGGTAAAGAAAAACGCTCTTATTCCTAGTGAATTTACCACCGCATTATTCATAAAATCTTTGGCCAAACGAAATTTGGCATATTCGTCTAACGCTGGCGGAGCCTCAGCCGGCGCCGCAGATTGCACCCCTGGTACTGCAACAGAAGCCGCTGTAACCTGCGCTTCACCTGTCTTAACAATCAGCTCGGCTGCCAGCAAGGTTTCAATAAAATCATCAGGACAGCCGAATTTTGCCGCATCTTCTTTCAGGGCCGCGACTGACTTTCGCCCGTCCACCATGATGAGCATGGTCCGTAAGCGGGGCGCAAGATGCAGTTTGCGGTTTTGAATTTCTTCCACCCCAAGCGGGGTTTTGACATAAATTTGCACTGTATCCATGTACGCCTCTTTGAACTTTCATAGCGGACGTCTAATCAGTCGATACCTGCATGATAAAGCTAATCGCGTTACATAATGAAAAAGTCCGCATCGCTGCGGACTTTTTCTTTGCTTGTATGCCTGTGTTCGGCTTACATATTATCTTGCAGAAGCGACTTATTCGTCTCGAATCATCGCAAAATCTTTAGTCTCCGGCATGAACAATGCGCCGATCACAAACGTCATGGCTGCAATGATGATGGGATACCAGAGGCCCTGATAAATATTGCCAGCTGAAATCGACAGGAACGTTGCTGTAAATGGCAGGAAGCCACCGAACCAACCGTTACCAATATGATACGGAAGCGACATAGATGTGTAGCGAATACGCGTCGGGAACAGCTCTACCAAGAATGCCGCGATTGGTCCATAAACCATCGTCACGTAGACCATCAAAATGAAGATGATCAGGACAACTTTTGGTTTGTTGATTTCGGCTGGATTGGCAGTCGCC
>JANYGV010000370.1 GCA_025359285.1 Burkholderiales bacterium | reverse complement strand
TCACGAATCAGCTCAATCATGCGGCGCACCATGGCCCTCTCAATATCGCCGCCCTGCCCTGCATCAACTTCAATCACGCGCCGATAGCTATCCGCGCTGCTGGTGGTCCAGCCACGAAACGAGAACGAGCCGGTGCGATAGCCTTTGCTGAGGATCTCGAAAACCCCGCTGGTGCCGTCTTGCGAGCGCCCAATGTTTTGTAAATTTTTATTCAGGTTGGCGGCCAGCCGTTCGGGCGACTTGGGGTCCGCGCCGTTAGAACGACTCGCAGCGTTTTCATTTCTGGCCGCATCCTCAGCGGCCTGGCGCCGCGCGCGCGCGGCCTCAACCCGCGCCATCATGCTCGGCGGCTCATCACGCGGATCCACGGGCTTGGCCGGAGTTGGCGGAGACAGTGGTGGCGGTGGCTCCAACGGCACCGGCGCCATCGGCGATTTATTCACCGGATTGGGCACTGCCAGCACCGATGGACGCGGCGGACGGGTCGGCGGCGCGGGCGTGGGTGGCGTAGGCGAAACGGCTGCGGCGGGTGGCGGGCGGGCTTGTAACGGGGTAAGCTGGACAACCAGCGGCTGGCTACTCGCGGCTTCGTCATTTTCGATTTTTTGCTCACGCGCAGGTGTAAAAATCAGCAATAACAAATGCACCAGAATAGACAGCAGCGCACCGACCACAATGCTGCGCCGGAAACGAAATTCGAGCGCCATATTTTGACCCAGCCATTGGGTAAAACGCGGCGTTGGCGTGATGAGTGGGGTTTGGAAAACGGGCATAAAGACGGTTGAGGCAAATTCAGGCTAATTCAGGCGAAGCGGTGCCGGGATAAAATACACAGCAAAAATAGGGGGTGGCAACGATGTAGCAATATTGCGGCGATCTTGTTTTGTTGGCGACCACTTAAAACCGCTTTCCGCATAGTTTTCATAATTAGCTTGCTTGGAGGCCACGAGCCCGAATTGGTTCGCGCTTGCCTTGCTTGATTATAGAATCTAATAGCGCCGGTAGG
Source organism: Burkholderiales bacterium (assembly GCA_025359285.1). Classification (GTDB taxonomy): domain Bacteria; phylum Pseudomonadota; class Gammaproteobacteria; order Burkholderiales; family Usitatibacteraceae; genus UKL13-2. Next base: position 3,116 of record JANYGV010000370.1, on the reverse strand, counting down.
GTAAAAACGAGGGTAAAGATGAGGCTAAAGATGAGGCTAAAGCTGGAGTCAAATAACAGGTCAAACCCAACGCCGAATTAAAGCCTAATAACTACTGAACAAGGACCAAACAAGCATCAAACAAGGATCAAACAATCGCCCTATGATCTTCGGTAGTATCGTGGATCAGCACTTTTCAAACCCTTTTTCACGCCACATTCGTGCTCGTTAAAGCGCGTTGCGTTGACGATCTGCTAAAGTCTGGCCATGTCTAAAATCGCTCTCGGCACTATGCTGCAATCTCAAGGTTTCGGCACCCGCCGCTGGTGCCGCGAGCTGATCGAGAGTGGTGAGCTGATGGTAAATGGCGCGATCATCCGCGACCCACGTGCATCATTTGACACCAACAACCTTCGATTTACGATTTACGATGCAGAATGGATTTATCGCGAGCACGTTTATATCTGCATCAACAAGCCACCGAATTTTGAATGCTCGCGCAAACCCAGCTCGCATCCCGGTGTGCTGACCCTGCTGCCCGAACAATTTTCACGTCGCGATGTGCAGCCCGTCGGCAGGCTGGATCACGACACCACCGGCATGCTGCTGATGAGTGACGACGGCGCATTTATTCATGCGCAATCCTCACCCAAGCGCCATGTGCCGAAAGTCTATGTGGCGACCACCCACGATGCGGTGACGCCGGAATTAATAGCCGCGCTGAAATCGGGTGTGAAACTGCACGACGAGCCCGCGCCAATGGCGGCGTTGCGCTGCGAGCAGGTAGCCGAACACGAGATCGAAATAGTATTGGAACAAGGCAAGTATCATCAGGTCAAACGGATGTTGGCTGCCGCCGGAAACCACTGCCGCGCGCTGCGACGGGTGGCGATCGGCGAGCTCACGTTACCGTCGCTGGATATTGAGGAAGGCGCTTGGTGCTATCTCAATCCAGACCAGATCACGAGCGCTGGCGCGGCGTTTGCGATATAAAGCGTCCAAACTGCCCACCATATAAGCACTTACCTTGCACCGCCGTCACGAATTTCACACACGCTTCATCTAAAATCAATTTTCTTTTATTCGACTGTGTTGCCATCATGAAATCACAAAAATTTGTTTCATTAATTCCAGCATCATCAAATTCGCGCTCGATGCGAATCGGCGCTCGCGGCTTCACGCTGATTGAAGTCATGATCGTGGTGGTGATTCTGGGCATTTTGGCCGCGGTGGTGATCCCCAAAATTCTGGATCGACCGGATCAGGCGCGCGTCACCGCGGCCAAAGCCGATATTGCCGTGCTGATGCAGCAGCTAAAACTATATCGGCTCGATAACGCGGCCTACCCCTCAACCGATCAGGGCTTGCAGGCATTGACGGTCAAGCCGACCACCAATCCCCTGCCTCTGAATTGGAAGTCCGGCGGCTATCTGGAAAAATTGCCCAACGATCCCTGGGGCCGTCCCTACCAATACTTAAACCCCGGCTTAAAAGGCGAGCTGGATGTGTTCAGTTTAGGCGCTGACGGGCAGCCCGGCGGCGAGGGAAATAATGCCGACATCGGGTCGTGGAATCTCTAGATTTTCTCGCTTACTAAAATGAAACCCCAGCATTGGTGCGGATCAACAAGCAATAACGGCTTGAAACGTCCGCCCGTGCTAGCGTTTCAACCTCAACGCCGACCCGGTCGACAGGCAGGTTTTACCCTCATTGAGGTGTTGGTGGTAACGATTATTTTAGGCATTGCGTTATCGCTGGCCGTGGCTAATCTGATCCCGGATGAACGCGAAAAAGTACGCATTGAAGCCGAGCGCGTGCTGGTCTTGCTCGAACAGGTTCGCGACGAATCGGCGATGAGCGGCAAAGCGATTGCGCTGGACGTTCGCGAAAATAAAATGCAATTTTTTGAGCGTGATCAAAAATCGGTGGACACAAAATGGCTGCCGTTGGAAACACTCAATGGGACCGTCATTTCGGCCAGACCCTTTGCAAACGGCACCACTGGCGATCTTTATCTGGGTGCGCTTTCACCCAACAGCGCCAGACGTGTCGATACCAGCGCGCTGGCCACGTTCCAACCCGCCGGGGTGGCCGCTCCGTTCGAATTAAAAATTCAATCTGCCGCGTCCGCTCAACATGTGCAGACCATTCGCGTCGACGCGCTCGGCAATCTTGCGCTTAGCGCAGCATCGAAAAACATCACGCCATGAAACCGCTGGCGAATAATCGCGGTTTTACGCTCATCGAGGTCTTGATTGCGCTCGCGATTTTGGCAATTGCGCTGACCGCCGCCGTTCGCGCGGCCAGTGTGGCCACCGACAGCGCCAACGAAACCAAGCTGCGCACGCTGGCCACATGGATCGCACAAAATCGCATTGCGTTCATCAGCAGCAGCACGGTTTTTCCGTCGGTGGGCGAATCAAACGGCCGCGAAACGATGGCTAATATTGAATTTGCATGGAAGCAGAAAATATCAAATACGCCCAACAGCGCGTTTCGCAAAATTGAGGTCCAAGTGCTGAGGCCCGTAGGTGGTGGAGTTGGTGCAGCGAACGAATCATGGCTCGCTAATCTGAGCGGCTTTGTGGTGAAAAACGATCAGGTCCCACCATGACCCGCGCACCGCAATCCCGCGCGAACGGATTCACCTTGATTGAGCTATTGGTCGCGCTCGCCATATTCGCGATCCTCTCGCTGATTTCTTATCGTACCCTCGGCACGCTGTTTCAAACCCGCGAGCAGCTCAATATTCAAAGCGCAAAATGGCGCGATGCGGCGCTATTTTTCTCACGGGTGGAAAACGATCTGGCAGCGATTCTTAATCGCCCGATTCGTAGCGCCGATGGGCTAAACGCCGCGCCGCTGTGTCTGTTTGGTAATGCCGGCACCGCGACCGGCGATGCCGCGTTAATGTTCACGCGAACCGGATTCGCGGATAGCGATGGCAGCAACGCCGCGCCGCAGCGAATCGGCTATCGACTCAACGACGGCAATCTGGAATGGCTGCTCTGGCCTGCGCTTGACCAAGCGCCGCGCGCGGTGCCGGCCGCATTCGCCGCGCTCAAGAATGTGCGTGAAGCGCGTTGGCGCGCGTTGGCTGTCGGAGGTGGCGATGGATCCGACGATCTGAATTGGCG
>JANYGV010000331.1 GCA_025359285.1 Burkholderiales bacterium | reverse complement strand
AATAAAATAACGCTATAAGGTTTACGACGTACTGCCTCAGTAAGCGATCCGCCTTCTTCATAGCCCACATAGCCAGGTGGCGCGCCGATTAAGCGTGCAACGGAATGTTTCTCCATAAATTCACTCATATCAATGCGAATGATATGTTCATCGGTATCGAATAGAAATTCGGCAAGCGCTTTGCAAAGCTCAGTCTTACCTACGCCCGTTGGCCCCAAAAACAGGAACGAGCCGTACGGACGATTCGGGTCGCCCAAGCCCGCACGCGAACGCCGAATCGCATCTGACACGAGGCGCACCGCCTCGTCTTGGCCGACAACGCGTTTATGCAACTGTTCTTCCATGTTGACCAACCGGTCGCGGTCACCCTGCATCATTTTTGAAACCGGGATGCCCGTCGCGCGAGATACCACTTCAGCAATTTCCTCGGCACCGACTTGTGTCCTCAGTAATTTCGTTTTCCGCACCTGTCCCGTGCTGGCATCCAGCTCGGGTTGCGCTATTTCAGCTTGCTTGAGTTGCGCCTCTAGCGCAGGCAGCGTCCCGTACTGAATTTCGGCCAGCTTGTCGAACTGGCCTTTGCGCTGCAATTCCGCCATCTGCATGCGATTTTTATCAATTTCCTCTTTGATGTGCTGGGTGCCCTGCACCATTGCTTTTTCAGACTTCCAAATTTCTTCAAAATCGGAATACTCTTTTTCGAGCCGACGGATTTCGTCCTCGATCAACGCGAGGCGTTTTTTAGAGGCCTCATCCTTTTCACGCTTAACCGCTTCACGCTCGATCTTTAGCTGAATCATGCGGCGTTCCAGTTTATCCATCACCTCTGGCTTGGAATCTATTTCCATCCTGATGCGCGAACCCGCCTCGTCAATTAAATCAATCGCTTTATCGGGCAGGAAACGATCTGTGATGTAGCGATGAGAAAGTTCGGCAGCCGCCACAATCGCAGGATCGGTAATTTCGACGCCATGATGCACTTCGTATTTCTCCTGAAGCCCGCGAAGAATCGCAATAGTCGCCTCAACGCTTGGCTCATCCACCAAAATTTTCTGAAAACGCCGCTCCAGCGCAGCATCCTTTTCAACGTATTTTCGATACTCATCCAACGTCGTTGCGCCAACACAGTGGAGCTCGCCGCGTGCCAGCGCAGGCTTCAACATATTGCCTGCGTCCATCGCGCCCTCGGCTTTACCCGCACCCACCATGGTGTGCAGCTCATCCATGAACACGATAGTCTGGCCTTCGTCTTTAGCCAAATCCTTCAATACGGATTTCAAGCGCTCTTCGAACTCGCCGCGATATTTCGCCCCCGCCAGCATCGCCGCCATATCCAGCGACAGAACGCGTTTTCCCTTGAGCGATTCAGGTACTTCACCGTTCACGATGCGTTGCGCCAGGCCTTCAACAATAGCGGTTTTACCCACGCCTGGCTCGCCGATTAAAACGGGATTGTTTTTTGTGCGGCGCTGCAATACCTGAATCGTGCGGCGAATTTCATCATCGCGTCCTATCACCGGATCCAGCTTGTTTTGGCGCGCCAGCTCGGTAAGATCAATCGTGTATTTTTTCAGTGATTCTCGCTGACTCTCGGACTCCTGAGTATCCACACCATCTGTGCCGCGCACCGCGTCAATGGCTGACTCCAACGCTTTTTTCGTCGCGCCCTGCTCTTTAAATAATCTTCCTGTCGCACTTTTATCGTTTAACAATGCCAGCAAAAAAAGTTCAGATGCAATGAACTGGTCGCCACGCTTAGCGGCTTCTTTATCGGTCAGATTCAATAAATTATTCAAGTCACGAGATACTGAAATTTCACCGCCATTGCCAGAGACTTTGGGCAGATGCTGAATTTCATTTTCCAGCGCCGTTTTCAGGCGCTGCGGCGCTACACCTGCGCGCGACAGCAAGGACGCAGTGCCACCGTCCTCCTGGTCCAGCAACGACAGCAGAAGATGCTGCGGTTCAATAAACCCGCAATCATTCGCGAGCGCCAAACTCTGCGCATCCGCGAGCGCCTGCTGAAATTTTGTGGTGAGTTTGTCGGTTCTCATTGGTGGTATCCTTCGGGTTGATTTATTACCAAGTAAATGCGGCATTTCCTTGATTTTTCAAGGGCTTCTGTATGTCTGCGCATCATCATATGCGCCATCCTGCCGCAAACCCAACTGGCGAGTCCATGGCCGATATCCAACGCGATTTGCATGCCCCTCACGTTCACCATGACATGGAAGCGGTTGTCACCGCCGACGTGACACGTGCGCTCGAGGAGGATGTGCGCGATGGCGACCTTACCGCGGCCCTGATTTCGGCCCACGCTCGCGGGCACGCCCGGGTTATCACACGCGAGAACGGCGTACTAGCCGGATGCGATTGGTTTCAACGTTGTTTTACCGAGCTTGACCCTGACTGCGAAATTTTCTGGCACGCTCGTGACGGTGATCGCGTGGTCGCCGATCAGCAAATTTGCGAGATCGAGGGGAACGCTCGCGCCATGCTCACTGCTGAGCGATCCGCACTCAATTTCTTGCAAACACTATCGGCTGTCGCAACAAAAACGCGACTCTTCGTTGATCAAATTGCCGGTACCAAAACAAAAATTTTAGACACACGTAAAACGTTGCCAGGCCTGCGGGTAGCGTTGAAATATGCGGTTAGTATGGGCGGTGGCTACAATCATCGGATCGGATTATTTGACGGCATTCTGATCAAAGAAAATCACATCGTGGCCGCCGGCGGGATCCGTCCGGCACTGGATGCAGCCCGTCAACATGTGCAGCACAGCGCGCCAGCGGAAACGATGATTGAGATTGAAGTTGAAAACATGTCGCAATTGCAAGAGGCTCTTGAATGCGGTGCGAAATTGATTTTGCTCGATAATTTCACACCTGCAGCCATGCGAAAAGCGGTGGCTTTTGTTGCTGGCCAAGCTGAACTAGAAGCATCTGGCGGGGTTAATATCAAAACTGTGCGCACCATTGCCGAGACCGGCGTTGATAGGATTTCAATAGGCACGCTCACTAAAGACATTCAGGCGCTGGATTTATCAATGCGCTTTAAAATTAATTGAACGACAAGCTGATAGCAGTCATCGCTGACCCCCATAATATATTTATTCAGAACGAGACAAAAATGACAAAACAGATTTCTATTTTGGCCCTACTCATGGCGTTCGCGCTGCTGACGGGTTGTGCGTCAATTAACTCCCCAAAAGCTGACCCGCTTGAAGGTCTGAATCGCGCAACTTTCAAAGTAAATGAAACCGTCGATGATTACGTCTTAAAGCCCGTTGCCAAAGGTTATCAGGCCGTTACACCGGGCTTTGTCCGTTCCGGCGTATCGAACGCGTTTTCAAACATCGGTGATGTAGGCACTTCGGTCAACAACCTGCTGCAGGGAAAGCCCAGTAACGCAATTTCAGATGTGGGACGTTTCTTGGTTAACTCCACGCTAGGCGTGTTGGGACTCTTCGATGTAGCCACCCCGATGGGACTAGAAAAGCATGATGAAGATTTCGGCCAAACCCTGGGCCTTTGGGGATTGGATAGCGGTCCGTATTTAGTCCTTCCTCTACTGGGGCCCTCTACGGTGCGCGACGCGGTCTCTAAGGTGGCGGATAGCTATACCGGCTATGCCCGATATATCCAGAATGTCCCGGCACGTAACAGCACGCAAGCATTGGGCATTGTCAATCTTCGTGCAGATCTCCTCAACACCACCAGCACGCTGGACGAGGCATCACTCGATAAATATCAGTTCATCCGTGACGCCTATTTGCAACGCCGCTTAAGTCAAGTTTACGACGGCAAAGTACCACAGGCGAAGCGAGACCAGCTGGAAGACGATATGGACGTCCCAGATGGCTCGAAGACCGGTGGCAAAGCAGGCGGAAACGTCACGGACAAAGCCACAGACAAATCCACAGAGAACGCTCAGACTGCACCCATTGCACCCATTGCACCCCTGGCGCCCGCTGCGCAGGGCACTGCTGTGCCCAAAGAAACCGATAAAAAGTAGATATCAGAATCTATGGGTCTCGTTGCGAGTTTAATGTTGGTATTTTTAGTGTTTTGTTTGCTAATGGCAGGCGTGCTCGGGTTTTGTATTCGCGAGCGGCGCAAGGTTGATGGTATCGGCAATCCCGCATGCACCGATCCCATTACCGGTGAAATTCACCCACATCGCCATGTCGCATCTTCCACGGATGCTGACGATGACGAACGTGTTGCAATGATTCTTTTCGGCAGCATTATCGCAGGCGCGTTGCTGGCGCTCATTACCGGCTATTTGGTGTTTTTTCGCGAATGGTAATTCGCTCGGGATTTAAACCAGATCAAGTGCCAGCGACTTAAGCTCATCCAACCCGACCACGTCAAGTGCGCGTTCATGCGTGGCGCTCAGTAAAACTGGCGGAGCAACACCTGCAATAAACGCCTCTTCCCATCGCGAAACACACAGACACCATTTGTCACCGGGCTTTAAACCGGGAAAATTATATTCAGGGCGGGGTGTCGAGAGGTCGTTGCCGTTTCGCTTGCTGAACGCTAAAAATTCTGCGGTCACTTTTGCGCAGACCGTGTGTGAGCCCGTATCGTGTGGGCCGGTTTGACAATGGCCGTCGCGATAAAAACCCGTCAACGGGCTGGTACAGCAGCATTCCAATGCATTGCCGAACACATTTTTTGCGCCTATTTCAGGGTCACTCATCCAAATCTCCGCCGATAAAAATTATTCGGTTGCAATTTATTTAAACGTGGATTTACCAGCGTTCAGCAGCAGCGTCATCGCTGCCACGCGCATCTACCCAATGAGAACCACTTGGTGTTTGCTCTTTTTTCCAAAACGGTGCTTGGGTCTTTAAATAATCCATCATAAATTCGCACGCAGCAAACGCATCGCCGCGATGCGCGCTCGCCGTGAGCACCAAAACGATCTGGTCAGTCGGCTTAAGCTCACCCACTCGGTGAATCACCGTCGTGTGCAGAATGCGCCAACGCGTTTCAGCTTCATGCACGATATTGGCCAGTGCACGCTCAGTCATAGCCGGATAGTGTTCAAGCGTGAGCGACGTAACGCCACTACCATCATTTATATCGCGCACCAGCCCTATAAAGCTCGTCACTGCTCCCACGCTCGGGTTGGACCGAACCAATGCCAGTTCATCCTCAATATTAAAGTCTGCCGTTTGAACACGGATAGTCGACATAAAATCAGCCCCCCGTCACGGGCGGAAAAATTGCAACCTCGTCACCTGATTTAAGCGGTGTGTCGATCTCTGCCATATTTTGGTTCACCGCGACCCGCCAACGCTTATCAACGCCCAGCGCATCTGCCCAAACGCCGCCGCGCGCGCGCAACTCGATGAGAAGCCCGGCGACCGTCGCCGTAGCTGGCACATTGAGAGATTCTTTTTCCATAGCAAACGTTTCGCGAAGGCGGGCGAAATACAGAATATTGAGCATGATCTACTTTACCGCGCGAATAGCGGGCTGGCGCAAGCCCAAATACGTGATGATAAATTCGGCCACGCGCGCGCCATCATCAAGATGAAACTGCGGCAGTTTGGTGGCCAGGTTTTCGTCTGTCGCGATGGCGACGACGTTGAGGTCATCCGGAAATAAAAGTGGTTTGTCGCTGAGCTTGCGGTGTACTTCGATTTTCGGCATGGCATGGTATTTCCAGCCTTCTACGATCACCACATCACAGGGCGCGAAATGGGCAAGCTGCTCGTCGAGTGTTGGCTCGGACATGCCGCGCAGCTCGTGCATCATTGCCCAGCGGTTACTTGAGCTCACCATCACCTCGGTCGCACCTGCATGGCGATGTCGCCATGAATCTTTACCCGGCTGGTCAATGTCAAACTCGTGATGGGCGTGCTTGATGAGCGAGACTTTGTAGCCCGCATTAACCAGACAGGGAATAATTTTTTCAATCAGGGTTGTTTTGCCGCTACCAGAATAGCCTGCAATCGCGATAGTTTTCATTACGCTTTTGTGTGAAGGGTGCGGGAATAGAAATGCATCGATTAGTGCAAATTTTAGCAGCGTTTGTTGCGCTAAATTGTGCCCAATTTTATAGCCGAATAGCCTAAATAAGGTCAGACATCACTTGCAGGCTTAACCACCGTTAATACCGGCTTCGCTTCCACACTGCCCGCAGCCGCAGGGGGCGACAGCGCGGGCTCGATTTCGACTTTTTCGATTTTGTTGAATTGCTCAGTTATTTTTTTGCTCGAGGTATGAACCAGTTCGACATCTTTGCTCACTTGCCCGATATGTTTAGCAAGATCATCCATACGCGCCTGAAATCG
>JANYGV010000319.1 GCA_025359285.1 Burkholderiales bacterium | reverse complement strand
GCGAAAACACGTTTTACGTTGCCATCGAGAATAGCGCGCCGTTGGCCAAACGCGAATGCGCCAATTGCGGCGGCGGTTGAACGGCCAATGCCGGGCAGCGCATGAATATCCTCAAATGTATTTGGAAAAATACCGCCGTGCCGCTCGACCACCTGATTGGCGGCGCGGTGCAGGTTGCGCGCCCGCGCGTAGTAGCCGAGGCCGGCCCAATGTTGCATCACCTGATCGTCGGTCGCGGCGGCGAGCGCATGGATGGTCGGGAACGTGCTTAAAAAACGTTCGTAATACGGAATAACCGTGCTTACTTGGGTTTGCTGCAGCATGATTTCGGAAAGCCATACGCGATACGCGTCGCGGGTGTTTTGCCATGGCAGCCCGTGACGGCCATGTTTTTTTTGCCAGGAAATAATTTGGGTCGCGAACATTACCTTGGTTTCTTCAGGTTTTACAATTATTTGCCACGAAAAATTAGCCACGAAAAACTGGGGTTAATCACTGTACCGGATTGCGGATGCAGAACTAGAATGATCTATTAGTGTCTGCACTTATGATGTGCAAAGCCTAATTTCAGCGTGCGTTCAGTCATAAAGTACGCCATAAAGTGCGCTAGGAGGCCCGCCAGTGCTAGTGTTGTAAAAACAAAACCTGCGTCGCGCAGGCTTTTATTTTTGGAGCGGGTGAACGGGATCGAACCGTCGTATGCAGCTTGGGAAGCTGCCGTTCTACCATTGAACTACACCCGCCCTGCCATTTACAGTGACAAAGTTTAACGTTTTTCAAGAATTACTTCACATCTGAATGGCCTGCTGACGCGTAACCTTCGGACAAGATTAGATTGAATCACAAAATTAACGACCCTCGAAGGAAACCACCAGAATGAAACCGATAAAAAATGCGTTATTGAAATCCCCCGCGTGCTATGTTGCCGCGTGTTTATGCGCGATCTCGGCCAACGTTGCCGCGCAAACCGAGCCTAAAACCTCAACGCCGGCCCCGGCAGCGGCAGATGCCGAAAAATCTGGCCCGACCTTCTCCTCAAAACTCCTGCTCACCGGCGGCGTGACCAATATCGAAGGCTCGGCTGGCGGCGGATTAACGCCGTGGGCGATCATTGGCGGCAATGGCACCAAAGAGCAGATCGGCGGCTCGGTGTTTTATACCCAAGCTCGCGCTAACGATTACACGCTGAACGTGGCCGGCGCGATGGTGGGCTTGTTTGATCGCGTAGAACTGTCCTACGCTGAGCAAAAATTCGATACACGTGAAGTCGGCGGCGCGTTAGGGCTAGGCAACGGCTACAAATTTACGCAAAAGATCTACGGCGCAAAAGTGCGCGTGGCTGGTGATGCGGTGTTGGAACAGGATTCGTGGCTGCCGCAGATCGCGGTGGGTTTGCAGCACAAAGAAAACGATCGCGGCGATTTGTTGCGCGCGCTGGGCATCAAGAGTGATAGGGGCACCGATTATTATGTTTCGGCCACCAAGCTTTTCTTAAACTCCAGTATTTTGGTCAACGGCACCGTGCGTTTGACCAAGGCAAACCAGACCGGTATTCTCGGTTTTGGAACCAATACTAAAGACAAATACAAGGCCTACGCGGAAGGCTCCGTGGCGTATTTGCTGCGCAAGGATTTGGCTATCGGTGCAGAGTTTCGGCAGAAGCCGGACAACCTGGGCTTCAAGGAAAACAATTGGTATGACGTCTTTGTGGCGTATGCACCCACCAAAAATATTTCAGTCACGCTCGCCTATGTTGACCTTGGCAATATCGTGATCAAAGAAAAACAGAAGGCACCTTATCTGTCGGTGCAAATCGGTTTTTAATTTTTTCAGCATCTTTTTTAAACTCGTTTGAATCTTTTTTTAATCTTCTGAGTCCTGTCTACATTGGCTTTGAATTTTAAATGAACCCCTCCTTTTGAAATCGTCAGGAAAAATCATGTTGAAAAAAATCTGTTTTGCACTCCTAGCCCTCAGCATCACCGCTTCAGGTGCGTTAGTCGCTACCCAAGCCTCCGCCCAGGAAGGCGCGCAGGTATCCGACGCCGCAACGTTCAAAGACTTTGGCGAAAAAGCCGGGCTGGTCAAAATCATGGACGATTTCATGGCCGGATTATTGAAAGACCCGCGTACCAAATCGTCGTTTGAGAATGTGGATCAACAACGCGTCAAAGAACAATTAGTCGATCAAATTTGCGCCATCCTCAAAGGCCCATGCGAATACAAGGGCGGCAAAATGGGGCAGGTTCACCGCGAACTCGGCATCAACCGTGAGAATTTCAACGCGTTGGTTGAACAATTGCAATTCGCGATGGATAAAAACAACGTGCCATTCTCGTCGCAAAACAAGCTGCTCGCGGTGTTGGCACCGATGCATCGCGTGATCGTGACGCAGTAAGCGGTAAAAGCAGGCGGCGAAAACTGGACAGCAAGAAACGTGGCGGCAAAAAATGTGGCAGCAAAAAATGTGGCGGCAAGAAACGTGGTCGCAAAAACCTAACGGCAATCCGCTCGCTACGATGAGCTATCCGCAACAAGTCGTTACAAAGCTTATACGACAAATCTTGCCTACCCGCATCCAATTGACGATGAGTCGCGTATTAAATAGGTAGGTTCTTTCCCTGAGGAGCCGGGGCAACCCGGCGATTTACCCACTACGCTTACAAGCGCAGTGGGTTTTTTTTATTCTGCGGCTGGTTTCTTTGCGCCCAGCCGTGTTTCTGTGCCGTTGAGCAGGTTGGTCATGTTCTCCTGATGCCGCCAAACCAGTAGCGCGCACATCACAATCACGGCAAATAAATAGGGCGAACGCGGTGTGTCGATGCCGAACAACAAAAACGTGTAGAACGGCGCGAACACCGAGGCCGCCAGCGCGGCCAGCGACGAATAGCGAAAAAAGAACGCGATAATCACCCAGGTCGCCAACGTCGCCAAGCCCAACCAAGGCTGGATCGCCAGCAAAATGCCGGCCGCAGTGGCGACCCCTTTGCCGCCTTTGAATTTAAAAAATACCGGGAATAAATGACCCAGAAAAACCGCGAGCGCCACGCACGCCAGCGTGATCGGCCCGAGTTGAAATTCAGCCGCGTATTGCTGCGCGATCCATACCGCAAACCAGCCTTTGGCCGCATCGCCCGCCAGTGTCAGGATCGCGGCTGATTTTTTGCCGGTGCGCAGCACATTCGTCGCCCCCGGATTGCCTGAGCCGTAAGTGTGCGGATCAGGCAATCCGAATAACTTGCTCACAATCACGGCAAACGAGAGAGAGCCGATTAAATACGCGATAAAAACCGCAGCGATGTTGATGAGGGGATTTGTCATGGGCACTACTCTACAATACGCGGGCTGAATGTTTAAAATCGTATCAAAAATCGCGAACAAGGTTTTTCAACATGGTTTCGCCCGCTGATTAAATTTCTGAATCACCACTTTAAAAGCAAAATCGACATGGACACAATTTTCATCCGCGAAATGCGCGCTGACGCGTGGATCGGCATTTACGAGTGGGAAAAATTAAAGCCGCAAACCCTCGATTTCAATCTCGACATCGGCCTGGACACTCATCAGGCCGGCGCGTCCGACAACATCACCCACACTGTCGACTACGGTAAAGTGGTGGAACGAATCCGCGCTGATTTAAAGGATCAGCATTTCAAATTGTTGGAAGCATTGGCCGAGCATATTGCCAAAGTGGTGCTGCATGATTTTAAAGCCGTGTGGATCAAAGTAAGCGTCGCCAAAATCGCTCACATGCGAGGCGTCAAGCAGGTCGGCGTGACTATTACGCGCGAGCGTTCGTAAATGCTGAAGTGGGTGATTGTGTTAATCGTCGGCACCATCGCCCTCGGCCTGTTCGCGCCGATGCTGTCAAAGCTGGGCCTGTGGCGCTTGCCGGGCGATTTGCGTTTCACCTACAAAGGCCGCCAAATTTATCTGCCGATTACGTCCACCATTTTGATATCGGTGGTGTTGACGTTGGCGCTGCGAGTTTTCAGGATTTAGCGCGGCTTTTTTTGCAGTGAATGAAATTCGTTTTGATTGTTAATTTGCAAAATCAACAATTCGATATGCGTTTGTTCACGCTTTTTCATTTAAGCAGCCACGCAAATGCGTGGGCAGATAAAGCTGAGCGTATTACAACTATATTTTTGAGCGCAACAACTTATGCGAGACACCTTAAAACAACGAATCATCGAAGTCTGCAACAAAAAATAGAAAGCAAAGGTGTCAATGTTGGCCTCTCTTTTTATGCATTTTTCGCCAACAAAAATAACAACCCCTCGCTACTGATGGAAGCCGCTAAATGGTGGATTGTTATCCATCAGCTAGATCATTTTGAAAAAGCCACAAAAATTAAAAAATTGGTGGCTGAGGACAGCTAACGCGACCGAAGAGCGCGTTACGGAAATAATTATCGTTAATCATATCTGCATGCTCCCCCTCTTAGAGACGGGTTGGAAGCATGCAGACAATACGGGATGCTGATTAAACCCCAGCCCGCTGCATCGGTGCCTTAAGAGCTTCATTGAGCGTATTCAAGCTCTCCGATAAATGCGCCCGGGCTTCTTTGCTCATCGGCTTGCCCAACGCACCACGAATCTGATTGCTCAGTGCGATGGCGTTTTCGCGTTGCATGCTGCGAGCATCGGCGGGCGTGTTGCCAGAGGCCTTCAGGAGCGCACCAGAGACACGTTTGAGATGATCGCGCTGCAGATTGCGGCGCATGGACGAAATGTCGCCACCGGTGCGCAGTTCAGACCAGATGGCCGCTTGCAGCGTATCGTAAAGATCAGACAGCTTGAGCAGTGTTTCGGGTTTGGCAACTTTATCCTGCGAATCGAGCAAACGCTGCGCAACCGCATCGGCCATCAGGATATCCAGCACGCCTTTTTGCAGATTCAGCACACCGTTGGCGATGGAGATATCCGGGTTGCCGCCGCGACGCTCAAACTGGTCAACGGCCAGACGCGATACAAACTCAGGCTTCAGCTTGAAGCTGTCTGATTTGAAAATACCATCCGTGACGAGTTTCAGCGCTTCGCGCTGTTTGGCGGCGGGCGTTGGCTCATAAATCGGACGCCCCGTGCCCGCGTGATCGCGCAGATTTCTGACGCCACCGACGTACTTTGCGGCCAACGGTGCCACTTGGGTAAGGGCGCGGAAGCCTGCGGTGAACGAGCGCGTCAGGCGTTCATAGCTTTCGCCATCTTTGAGCTGCAAATTTTGGATGCGATCCCACAATTCACGCGTGAGTTGCATGCGTTTTTTGTAGTATTCGAGCGGGTCAGAGCCCATATCGAATCGGCTCACTTCAGGATCCATCCCCGGCGCAGCACCGCCCGCATCTTCGTCAGTCGCGTAGGCGAGCAGCGGATTGGTGGTGGCGGTCGCCGCAATTTTGGCCAGGTCTGCTTTCTCGGTTTTTGGATCCAACGGGCGATAGGCATATTCCACGGCCAAATAATCGTAGGGCCCCAGCGTTGACATCACGTATTCACCCTGTTTTTCGCCATTCAGCGCTAGGTTGAACGGGTTGTAATCCATCACCGATCCTGCCAGGCCGCTGACTTTGGTGAAGGCGGGATCCTGAATTTGCTTGACCGAATAAATGGTCGATGACCGGAAGTTGTGACGGAAGCCAAGCGTGTGGCCGACCTCGTGCATGATGACGTCAAGCACATAGGCTTGCGCAACTACCTCAGCATCGGGACCGTCCATCTCCATGCCGCGCGCTTCGAGCAAATCCATCGCGAAATTCATATCGGCAGATTTTTCGGATGCGTAATTACAGCTCATGAACAAACTTTGTGCTTTGAGCGTGGCAGAAGAAGCGCCGGCCAGATTGGGGTCAAACACGGAAAGCTTGCCCAAATCTTCGGCAACTTGACGGCGTGCGCCGCGCGCGAATACATCCGACATGCCGATGTCAGCATCGAGAATTTCGCCGGTGCGCGGGTCTTTGTGGGATGGTCCAATCGCGAAACCGACGTCGGCACCGACAAACCAGCGAATCGAGGCGTGACGCGCGTCCATCGTATCGAAATCATCTTTATCGGTTTGCTGCTTCACGACAATCGCGTTTTTGTAACCGATTTTTTCGAATGCTTTGTTCCATTCCAAAATACCGTCGGTCACCGATTTGCGATACTTGACCGGCACGTTTTTGTCCACCCAATAGGTAATGGGTTCTTTCGGTTCAGACAGCGCGGCGGCAGGATCTTTTTTCTCCAGACGCCAGCGGTTCACCATGTGTACCTTGGTCTTGGCCAACGTGTCTTCGGTGAAATCTGTGTGTGACGAGACAAAATGACCGACACGGTCGTCGGCCATGCGTGGCGTCATTGGCTGGTCTGGCAGTTTTGCAAAGCTGTAGTAAAAACTTACAAACATGCTGCGCGGATCAGGCGTGGAGTTGGGTGGCGTCGGCATCGGAACGGGCGACGGCACCAGCGGCGGTGCGGATAGTTTGGGCACATTGAAATGCGCCTGTACTTGCAGGCCGGTGAGCAAATCGTTGTTGTTCACTTTCGAGAAGCTGGTATTACGCGTGTCGAGCGCAAACGGCATGCGATAGGCAAATTCCAAGCGCGTCAGGTAGCCGGGAATGTCGGTAAATAACAGGCTGTTGGCTTCAATCAACACGGCCTTGCTATCGGCATTTGGTGCAGACGCGGTAACGGCGCTGGCCAGTAGGCTATCGGAAAAACCCTCAGATACAAACTGCGCCTGAGGCGTGCCGGGCGCGGCGTAAAACTCGGCGTTTTTGGCGATTAGCTGAACCAGGTTACCTATTTTCTTGAACACCACCATCTCAGCACCGCCCATTTGGCTACCGTACAGGCCACGCTCACCGACGCTTTGCGGAATGTTGTAGGTGAAGAAAAATGGCTTGTCAAACTGCTCTGGTTTAATCGCTATCCAGACTTTTTCATCCTTTTGATAGAGCGTAAAAAAGCCCGGGATTTCCTTTGCGTCTTTGATTATTTCTTTAAATGGCCGGGGCGCGCCCGGTACCGTCGGCGGCAGCACGGCAGGCGTACCAATGCCGGTGCCGGCAGCGCCCGGTACAGCGGCGGGCACAGGAGCGGGCACCTGCGCCAGCGCGGTTGCAGAAAGCGCTAGCAATATGCTGGCGGTGATAATTTTGGTTGACGAAATAGCGGTAGATGAAGGTGCAGATGAGCGTGACATTCGGACAGGTCCTTCCTTATGGGAGAGAGTGAGCAAAAAAGTGAGCGTTTAATTAAGCATAAAAGCGCGTGGTCGCAGTAATGGTAGGCCGCAACACGATTACTTATCACTCATAAATTAAAGTTAAAGCCATCGAAATACGAAAAATAGTTTAGACGGAATTTCGCATGACAAATATATTTCGGGCTAGGCGTCAATCAAAGGGATTTCAGACGAAATGCGGAAAGTCCGGCTAAAGCACAGAAATTCAACGACAGAGAAAAACTGTAATCGTATTGGAGCGAATTTTCATCGATTAAGGTCATGCAAAATGAACGTGAATTCCATGCCAAAATTCAACGCCAAAAAAAACGGAGGCCGAAGCCTCCGTTTTTTAAAATGACCCAGTCGGTTATCTGTGTTAACCGCCCGTTTAGACAGAAAACGACGATCCGCAACCGCAGGTGCTGCTCGCGTTGGGATTTTTAATCACAAACTGTGCGCCTTCCAGGCCTTCGCTGTAATCGATCTCTGCACCGATAAGGTACTGATAGCTCATCGGATCGATTAGCAGGCTCACCCCATTTTTCTGCATGATGGTGTCATCTTCGTTGGTGATCTCATCGAAGGTGAAGCCATACTGCAAACCGGAACAGCCGCCACCGGTCACGAAAACGCGCAGTTTAAGGTCGTCATTGCCCTCTTCGACGATGAGCGCTTTCACTTTGTCTGCTGCGCTATCGGTAAAGACGAGCGCCGGTGGAATCATCGACATATCGTTCATGCTGTTCTCCAAATTAGTGCTTGATAGTTGCGGGTGAAGTACTGGAAATCAAGGTTATGTTGATTTGCGGCCATTCTCAACCAAGGGGCTTGAGACTTTTGGTTCTGATTGAGTCGTTTTGTAGGCTGCGCCGATAGCTAGCCGCCCGTGGCCGGCTTGAATTCGATTACTTTGTCCGTGAAACGTGGTTCGCCTTCATGAATCATACGCCCCATGATTACGGCTCCCACATGAATTTCTATTGTTTTATAACTCACATCACCTGTGACGCGCGCTTTGGGGAGGAGTTCGAGATACTCCTTCGCCCTTACTGGACCCGCGACAGTGCCGTTAACCACGACATGATCAACATCGATCTCGCCTTCAATTTTGGCCATTTCTGACAGTACCAGCGTGCCCGGTTTATCACCCGCCGATCTGATGTCGCCAATGACGTGGCCGTCAATTCGTAGGCCGCCCGTAAATTCAATATCGCCAGTAATTGTGGATCCAACGCCGATTAAACTATCAATCGGACTTGGTTTATTGGTTTTTCCCCAAGACATAAAAAACTCCTTAAAGGTTAATACTGCGTTGGCTTTTGACATCAAAGCTCGGTAAACCGAGTACGCGTATTTGGACGTTTTTTAATTGAGCGCCCTCTGGAATCTTAAATCTGCCGTCGATTTTTTGGTAGTAACGGAAATCAAGTTCTCCGCCTGCTGCCCGCAAATCTGGATCGCTGGGAAAGCTAAGTGCTGTTTGCTGTGTGCCCTGTTGAATCCGCGCAATCACCTGAACTTTGCCCTTGAAGTCGAGTTTACGCTGTCCGCCTTGCGTTACCAACATGCGATAACGGAATTCGTTTGGCAGCGCATCTGGCTCGACCTTCAAATTGCTGATAGCGAGGCCTTCAGTTGCTTTACCTGATGACATGATATTGCGCAGAAATCCCAAATCTTCCTTCAAATTTGAGTTTTCGTCCTGCAATTGCGTCATATTTTTGGCTAATTCGGCCTGCGACGCTTTTTCTACTTTGAGCTGGCTCTCGTGCTCGTTAAGCTGGGTTTTAATCGTATCAAAGTTCTCCTGGAGCTTCAGTTTTTCGGCGGTTAACACAGCAATTTGCTGCTTCGCCTCATCGCGATTAAAGCCCGTAATCCGATAGCTGTTGTCGATAAACCACCAAGCAGCGGCAGCGGCCACGCCCATCATCAGGCCGATACCGCCAAATTTCATATACCACGGCACATGCTGACGTATCGCCACTTTCTGCGAGCGCATACCAATTTTGGCGCGAATTTTTCGGCGCAAGCCCCGAAACTTAAGAGTGCTCAGCATAAGATCGGATGTTGCACATTAGCCGCGAACACATTAGTTTTGGACATCATTTTGACTGTACTCAACCACTTAGATTCAACTAAATCGGGAGTGGGCGACGAATGAGATATCAAATGAGTTTTTGCAGTCTGCATTTTCAAATCCTCAAGGCAAAAATCACCACGCAATCAACAGTCTGAACAGAGAAAAAGCCGCACAAGGCGGCTTTTTCGCTCGATTGACACCGAACCAACACGGTATCTGATTAACGTTTCGAGAACTGTTTGCGACGGCGAGCTTTGCGGAAACCCACTTTTTTACGCTCGACTTCGCGTGCATCGCGTGTCACCAAACCGGCTTTTGACAGTTGCGGCTTCAAGGCTGCATCGTAATCAATCAGCGCACGGGTAATGCCGTGGCGTACTGCGCCCGCCTGACCAGATTCACCGCCACCCAGGACGGTAACCATGATGTCGAACTTGTCGGTGCTACCAACCAGCTCTAACGGCTGGCGTACGATCATGCGGCCAGTTTCGCGAGAGAAATATATATCCAGTGGTTTGTCATTCACCACAATTTTGCCGCTGCCTGATTTCATGAACACGCGCGCTACCGAGCTTTTGCGACGACCTGTTCCATAATTGTATTTACCGACCATGATGCGGTTCCTTAATTTCTAAACTTAGAGGGAAAGTTCTTTGGGTTGCTGTGCAGTATGCGGATGCGTGGCACCAGCGTATACCTTTAGCTTTTTGATCATCGCGTAACCCAAGGGGCCTTTAGGCAACATACCTTTAACAGCTTTTTCCAACACGCGCTCAGGGTGCTTCTGCTGTAGCTTGTTGAAATTGGTTTCATAAATACCGCCGGGATAGCCAGAGTGGCGGAAATACTTTTTGTCTTCTGCCTTATTGCCGGTGACGCGCAATTTTTCAACGTTCGTCACGACAATAAAATCCCCAGTATCCACGTGTGGCGTGAATTCAGGCTTGTGCTTGCCGCGTAAACGGCGTGCCAGCTCTGAAGCCACACGGCCCAGAATTTTGTCGGTTGCATCAACAACGTACCAATCATGCACGACTTCATGCGATTTGGCGGAGAAGGTTTTCATGTTTAAAACTCGCTCAAATAAAGTTGGCCGGTATTGCGGTTGCGGCGCGGAAGCATGATGCAAGTGCAGCGCGCAAATACCAAAAAGTGCCTGAGAAACATCAATTGACGGGCGGGAAAGGGGAACCCATCAGAGGAACCCGAAATTGTAATGAATTCAAGGCCTGTTTGTCAATGGCATTGATGTCTGCGGCGATGGTCTGCGCGGATCGGCAAAGGCCGGTGGCAGATGGATCGATGCGAGCCCTCTATAATTAAAACCAGCTGCGGTGACATTCGCGGTGTATCGAATATTGAAAAGGATAGGCATGAAAGCACGCATCAAATGGATAGAAAACGTTGCCTTTCTGGGCGAAACTGAAAGCGGTCACGCCGTCGTGATGGATGGTTCACCCGACGCAGGTGGTCGCAATCTCGGCCCGCGCCCCATGGAGACGGTGCTGATTGGCACAGGTGCGTGCAGCGCATTCGACGTTATTCACATTCTGAAAAAAGGTCGCGAGCCGGTTACAGATTGCGTTGTCGAACTCTCCGCCGAAAGGGCCGAAACCGATCCCAAAGTTTTTACAAAAATTCATTTTCACTACATCGTAACCGGCAAGGCTTTGGATCACGCCAAGGTCGCGCGCGCGATTCAGCTGTCTGCGGATAAATATTGCTCGGCAACGGCCATGTTGGCGGCAACAGTGAATGTGTCGCATGATTTTGAGCTCATTAACGAGCCCAGCCATTAAGTGATTAATGCAGTTTATTGTGCAATTTACAGGGTCTGACGCGCGCGCCTTAGATCACCTTAAATCCAATAAGCTGAGCGCGTCATGAAGTTTGAAACCAGTTTCATCGCTGCCTGCACAGGTGCGGGCAGATCGGCCGCGCCATGCGCTTTACCGGTTTGTCCGTGATGAATTTCATCTTCGCGCATGGCCTCCAAAATTTTTCGGCTTCGGCTATCGGCCTCGGGCAGTCTGCCCAAGTGATCGCTAAGATGCGCCTCAACTTGTCGCTCGGTTTCAACCAGAAAACCCATGCTCCATTTATCACCCAACAAGCCAGACGCAACTCCTAGCGCGAAAGAGCCCGCGTAGAAGACCGGGTTCAGGCGGCTGGGAGTGCCGCCGAGTTCGCTAAGGCGCGTCTCACACCAAGCCAAATGATCACGCTCCTCACGCGCGGCTTGTTGCAGCACCGCTCGCGTTTCAGCGGTTTTGGCAACCAGCGATTGACCTTGATAAAGCGCCTGCGCTGACACTTCGCCAGCGTGGTTTACACGCATTAAACGCGCGGATTCCTGACTCGTATTCCCGGCCAAGCTTGAACCTGGCCCTGCCGTGATTACGTCAGCGGAAATAGTGCCTGTAGGTAGCGGGCGTTCGGCGTGTGTGGATGCAAAGGTCGTTCTCAAACCGGTATCAATTTCACAAATTAAGCGATCAATTATATTCATACGCTAATTATAAGGTACTGAAAAACAAAACGGGCACCCGAAGGTGCCCGCTGTTAGCTAATTACTTGATACTTTTTTAGGTTTTTTTCTAAGATTTTAAAAAATGCTTAGAACAGGTGACGGATACCGAACGAGAAGCCTTTCGGATCTTGGTCAGGGCCAACGCCTAAACGATCGCCAGCAATATCAGCCCGACCGTTGGTGTTGTTCTTGACTTCCGTGTATTGCGCCAGTGCAAAGGTGCGACGTGAGAAATTGTACTGATAAGCAAACACGTTTTGGTACGACTTGGCATCGGCTGGACGTGCTGCGGTGCCGACTGTCAGGAACGTGCCATCTTTTGCGCGCTGATGCTGGAAAATAAACTGGTTTTTGCCCAGTGTATAAGTCGCGTTGTACATCTGTGCGGTGCTGCCGTTTTTACGACCAGCGTTACCATTCAATGGATTTTCCTTGAGATAGAACTGGGTCATTGCGCCGAGTTTTACCGGGCCAATCGTAAAGCTGCCGAAAATAGCTTGGCCTTTTTCACGGGCGCCTGGAACGGCTGGCGAGTTACCAGCAGCATCTTGATATGCTTTCCACTGATCTCTATGACGTTCCACAGCATAACCTGCATAGAATGGGCCTTGGGTATATGTGGCGCTGAACGACAGTGAGGAAGGGTTTACAGTGGCTGTTTTGCCTTCGTTGGTGGCGTACGATGCACGCGCTTGGAAGCCTGACAGGTTAGGCGACCAGTACTGAACCACGTTTTGCTCGCGACGGTCAAAGTTACCGCGATCATTGGTCACAGCCGTAATACCGCCAACCGTCAAATCGCCAAATGTATCAATGGCAATCGTTGCGGTTTTGAATGGGGTGTCCCAACGACCCAGCAGCACGCTACCGAAGTCGCCTTGCAAGCCAACGCCGCTATTGCGGTTAGCAAACGTTGAGTTGTTCGAATCAAGACGGAAGCCAGTTTCCAATTGGAAGAACGCCTTCAAACCGCCGCCCAGATCTTCAGTTCCGCGAACGCCGAGGAAGGAGGACTGGTCGGTAACACGGTTGCGGGTACCAAGCGGTGCAAGGTTACCGCCGTCAGCTTTGACGATTTCAAAGGTCGCAAATGCACGGCCATACAGTGTTACAGGGTTAGACGTCTGCGCCATGGCGGCAAGCGGTGCCAGCGTGGCACCGGCAACTGCCAGGGCGATTAATTTCTTCTTCATCACAAATCTCCTTTGGGGGGTTAAATTGAGGCTTTCTAATTTTCAGAAACTGCATAAACCTCTTGAGGCAGAAGGTGCCGCCGAAGTCGCCAAGCAAAAAATGCAAACGACGTCCTTCACACAACTATTTCGCGACTACTCTGCACTGCCATTGAATCGATCCTAGATACAGGATGAACCTTTGACAACGACTACCATAGTGCCAAATTTAAGGCCTTAGCTCAAGCACACGCGGCTAATTTATCTTTGTAAGCGGAATGCTGTTGCTTTTGCGCAACATCTCTACTCGACATAAATTTGCCACCAGACGCTACAGCTTGCCATCGAAAAGTGACAATAGTGCTGCACCGGGATCTGTTTTTTCCATCAATGATCCGCCGATAAGGTAAGTGTTCACTCCTGCTAACGACATTGTTTTAACTGCTTTTGGCGTGCTTATGCCGCTTTCGGTTACTAAAATGCGATCATCGGGGACGTTCCGTTTCAGGCTGAGAGTGGTATTTAAATCGGTCACAAACCGAGTCAAATCGCGATTGTTGATGCCAATCAGCGGCGTTTTCAGCATGAGCGCTTGTGCAAGCTCGGCATCGGAATGCGATTCAGCCAGTACCGCCAGCCCCAGCGAGTGCGCCAGCGCTTCAAGGTCGATGAATTGCGCGACGCTGAGTGCGCCCATGATGAACAGCACCGCATCTGCGCCCATCACTCTGGCTTCAACGATTTGATAAGCGTCCACGATAAAATCCTTGCGAATGACTGGTAATGCGCAAGCGCCCCGCGCCGCGATTAAATCCTCATTGCAACCTTGAAAATAATCGTGGTCGGTAAGTACCGACAAACACGCCGCACCATGCCTCTCATAGCTTAAGGCGAAATGTGCGGGATCAAAACGCTGAGCGTCAATTTCAAGTCCGGCTCGGAAGATGCCCGCGCTGGGGCTAGCCTTTTTAATTTCCGCAATGACGGCGGCTTTTCCGGCTGCGTGTTTGGCACGAATTGCCGCGACAAAATCTCTGACCGGCGGCGCGTTAGCCACGCAAGCTTGTAATTCGGTCATGGGCAGTCGCGTCTTGGCTGCGGCAACTTCGACATATTTCGTCGCGAGTATTTTTTTTAGAATGTCTGACACGGTGGAGGCGTTTGCTTTGGTGGCTATGGAAATGGCTTTTTACTGAGTGAAGCGGTAATTGAAACGAAGGGATTTAGATTGTAGGCGTCAAATATCGATGTCAATTTTTAATTGCGGAGGTAAATTTCACTAACTCATCGAGCTTAGCGCGCGCTTTACCGCTTTCAATCATTTCACGAGCCTTGGTGACGCCGCCCCATAAATCATTCGCCAACCCGGCCACGTAAATGGCCGCACCTGCATTGAGTGTCACGATATCTTTTGCCGGGCCCGACTGATTGTCCAACACCGATTTCAGCGCGACCATTGAAGCGTCTTTATCGGCTACTTTCAAAGCCTCAATCGACGCAATGTCGAGGCCAAATTGCTTGGGCTCGATCTTGAATTCAGTCACAAAACCATGCTTTAACTCGGCCACGAATGTCGGCCCCGACAACGAAATTTCATCCAGTCCATTGTCACCATGGACAATCATCACATGCTTGGAGCCCAGCTGTTTTAGCACCCGTGCCTGAATGCCGACCAAATCAGGGTGGAACACGCCCATGACCTGATTCGGCGCACCAGCGGGGTTCGTCAACGGCCCAAGAATATTCAGAATCGTGCGCATGCCCAATTCCTTGCGCACCGGTGCAGCATATTTCATTGCGGGGTGATGATTGGGAGCGAACATAAAGCCTAATCCGACTGTACTGATCGATTCTGCGACCTGCGCTGGCGTGAGATTCAAATTTACCCCTAAGGCTTCCAGCACGTCCGCGCTGCCTGACAGCGAGGACACCGAGCGCCCGCCGTGCTTGGCGACTTTTGCACCCGCGGCAGCGGCAACAAACGCAGCTGTCGTCGAGATATTAAACGTATGCGATTTATCGCCGCCGGTGCCACAGGTATCGACCAGGTGGGTCGTGTCGTCCACGGTGACTTTGGTCGCGAATTCACGCATCACCTGTGCTGCTGCTGCAATCTCGGACACACTCTCGGTCTTCACATGCAAGCCCATCAAAATCGCTGAGAGCTGCACCGGCGTGACTTTGCCTTCCATCACTTGACGAAATAGATCCACCATTTCATCAAAGAAAATTTCGCGTTTATCGGACAGGCGATTGATGGCTTCTTGTGGGCTGAACATTATTTTTCTCGGAAAATTTATTGTGTCGTTTAATGGGTTTGGATTAAAAAGTTTTTGAGCAGCGCGTGGCCGTGCTCGGTCATGATGGATTCAGGATGGAATTGCACGCCTTCAATTGGCAGCGTTTTATGCCGCACGCCCATGATTTCGCCGTCATCTGTCCACGCCGTTATTTCCAGGCAATCCGGGCACGATTCGCGCTCGATGACCAGCGAGTGGTAACGCGTCGCGCGATAGGGCGAAGGCAGGCCCGCGAAAACCCCCGTGTTGTTATGCGTGACTTGTGAGGTTTTGCCATGCATGAGCGTTTTTGCGTGCACAATTTTTCCGCCGAATGCTTGGCCTATGCTTTGATGCCCCAAACACACGCCCAACAAGGGAATTTTTCCGGCAAATTTCTCAATCGTGGCCACTGAAACACCCGCTTCGCTGGGCGTACATGGCCCTGGCGAAATCACGATACG
>JANYGV010000306.1 GCA_025359285.1 Burkholderiales bacterium | reverse complement strand
TCGGCATCCTTGGTTGCTTTGACGATAATCATGAATCGCATTTCGTATCCCCTTTTCGTTGCGTAGGAAACGGTAGTGCATTGCAAATCATCGTAGCCTGGCAAATGTCCGTTTCATTGACACGACGAACGAGCAACTGCTATTTCGACAGCTTTTTTAAAAAGTGTTGAAATAATTTCTGTAGCTTTAAAAAAACTACATGTAGCAGGGCGCTAACTCTCTGACTTCTACCGTACACCACTGTGCTGCCGGGCATTCCTTCGCAATAGCAATCGCCTCGGCCTTCGTCTCGCAGCTGAGCAAAAAAAATCCGCCGATCATTTCTTTGGCTTCTGCAAAGGGGCCATCCATGACCACGGCCTTGTTGCCACGCATCTGCACGCGTGCGGCGTCAGTTTGCGAGCGCAATGATTCGCTGCCTAAAAATAACCCTTTCGATTTCAGGTTTTCACCAAACTGCAGCATGCGGGCATAAAGCTCGCGGCCTTCTGCTTCGGTGCGCGATTCTCGTTGCTCGGTGGGTTCAACAATCAGTAGCATGTAGGTCATGACATTGCTCCACGGTTTAGTTTCGGATAGGGATGGTAATTAGAATACTTTTTCTCAGCTCCATACGCGTACCGCTCAGTTCAGCTAGCTTATTTTGTATAATCAAAACTGTTTCGTAACGCCTCACCTCAATCATCCCCCCCTGGAGTCACTCTCATGAAAAAACCAATGCGCGTCGCTGTGACTGGTGCCGCTGGCCAAATCGGTTATAGCTTGTTGTTTCGTATCGCGTCCGGCGAAATGCTCGGCAAGGATCAGCCTGTGTTTCTGCAATTGCTCGAAATCGCGGATGAAAAAGCGCAAAAAGCGTTGAAGGGCGTGATGATGGAATTAGACGATTGCGCATTTCCGCTGTTGGCGGGTATGGGCGCGCATGCCGATGCGATGACCGCGTTCAAAGACGCCGATGTAGCCTTGCTGGTGGGTGCGCGTCCGCGTGGGCCTGGTATGGAACGCAAGGATTTGTTAGAGGCCAACGGCGCGATTTTTACCGTGCAGGGTGCGGCGTTGGATGCCGTGGCATCGCGCAATGTAAAAGTGTTGGTGGTGGGTAATCCCGCCAACACGAACGCCTATATCGCGATGAAATCAGCACCGAACCTGCCGCGTGAAAATTTCACCGCCATGCTGCGCCTGGATCACAATCGTGCGCTGTCGCAGCTGGCCACCAAGACCGGCAAGTCAGTGGATAGCATCGAAAAGATGATCGTTTGGGGCAATCATTCGCCGACAATGTATCCCGATTATCGATTCGCCACCATCGGCGGTGCGGCGGCCCCTGCGGTCGTGAATGACCCAGCCTGGTATCGCGATACGTTTATTTCCACGGTCGGTAAACGCGGTGCCGCGATAATAGAGGCGCGCGGCGTATCGTCAGCGGCATCAGCGGCCAATGCAGCCATTGACCATATTCGCGATTGGGTACTCGGCACCAGCGGAAAATGGGTCACGATGGGTATTGCCTCCGACGGCAGCTACGGCATCCCCGAAGGCGTGATGTATGGCGTGCCAGTCACGTGTGCAAACGGCAAATACGAGCGCATTAAAGGTCTCGAAATTGATGAATTCTCACGTGGCAAAATGGATAACACACTGAAGGAATTGGAAGAAGAACGTGCGGGTGTGGCGCATTTGTTGAAGTAGTTTTTTAGCAAAAATCAAAAAGCCGCAGACGAAAGTTTGCGGCTTTTTTGTTGGGCGACTGCTACATTCAGTTGAATGCAATAAATTCAGCGTGATTTATATCCAATGCGTTCACAACCCCACGCTTAGGGACTATCGTAAAACGAGTAATCGGCCATTTGGAAACTTTTCGCTGAAAGTAAGTGAGATGAGGTTGTGCGACGCGGCTCGAGCCGTTCCCAGTTGCGTACAAAACATCATCCCGGTCTTGGTGTCTCGCGATGGCCGTGACACCAAGATTGAAACGAGCATTGTCGTACAAGAGGTCAGAACGAAGTTCGCGATCAAAGCTTGGTGCGGTGGACGTCGATAGACTATATCAAGGCTCAATAAATATCGTTTTTATAGCATCAATAGTTAAATTGGTAGTCAACACAATTAGGAGCGAGGCGCTTGCGCCGTTTGAAATTTCCTTACTGATAAACATGCACGCCCCCATTCACCGCCATATTTGTCCCCGTCACATACCCGGATTCCTCCGACACCAAAAACAACACTGCATTTGCGACATCATCTGGCGTGCCCGCACGGCCCGTGGGTATTGCGGCTAAGGTCTGTTGGCGCAGGTCTTCACGGACGGCGGCGGTCATGTCGGTGTCAATAAAGCCGGGTGAAACGGCGTTCACGGTGACGCCTTTTTTGGCGACTTCGAGGGCGAGTGATTTGGTGAATCCCAAAATGCCTGCTTTCGCTGCGGCGTAATTGGTTTGGCCGAACGCGCCTTTGGTGGCGTTCACGCTGGAGATATTGACAATGCGACCGAAGCCGCGATCACACATGCCATCGATCACGTGACGCGTCACATTGAATACGCTACTCAAATTGGTGTTGATGACGGCATGCCATTGTTCAGGCGTCATCTTGCGCAAGCTGACATCGCGGGTAATGCCGGCGCAATTGATGAGCACGTCTATCGGCCCTATTGTCGATTCGATATCAGCAACCATTTTGCCGCTCGCGTTGAAATCCGATACATCGGCAAACGCAATATCGCAATCATCGTGGCTGAAACCTGCTTGCTGCATTTTGGCTTGCCACGCGGCTTCTGAGCCCGGCACAACGTAATTTGCGATCACGAAATAGCCCTGTTTGGCGAGAGCAATACAAACGCCGGTGCCAATGCCGCCGACGCCGCCGGTGACCAGCGCGATTTTATTTTTCATAGGGAGTTTTCAGAGTAAACAAAGCAATGATGTGGATGCACTCACGCAGAATGTTGACGGCTATTGAGGTTGATAGCAGTTCCAGTCCACAGGCAGCACAGAAATAATACGCAAAAAAAACCCCAAGAGGAAAACCTCTTGGGGTTGAATCCTTTACCAAATTCTAGCGAATAAGAATAAAGGAGGAGGAGACGTTATGAAACTTGACGCAAACTGGCGTGCTTATCTTTTCTTCGAAGAAGCGGTAGCCTTAGTCGCTGTTTCGGTTGCGGTTTTATATGCGTTTTCAGTATATGAAGTAGCTTGTTTGCTTGCCTTGGAGATTGAATCCATAGCGGCGGTTGATGCGGCCAAGCCTTGTTTCATTGCGGCGATAGCGACATCTGAACCAGCAGGTGCTGATTTAGCAACTTTGTCCAGGCTGTCGGCAACTGATTTTTGAAAACCAGCAACGCGCGCTTCAACCAATGCGGAGAAATTTGCTTGGGCCGCGCTGGAGATTTCATACAAATTCTTAGAGTAGCCGGTGAAAAACTCAAGACCGGTTTCTGCTGATTTAGTGCTAACGGTGTTCATTTCCTGAACATCCTTAACGCCTGCCAATGATTTTGCAACTTTGGAAGTCTGGTCGAGGCTAACTTTGGTAGCTTCGAGGTTAAGCGCCATCATGCGCTCTGCGCTGTCGATGGAGACCTTTGCGAATTGCATTGCGGCATCAACGGCAGTTTTGGAAAAGTCGCCTAATTGTTCGGCTGTGGTGTTCGTCGTTGTCATGATCGTGTTTCCTTATTGGGCGGTTAAATATGAATGTTGTTTGATCTTGTGGATCTCAAAACGGCAATGTTTCACCGCTGTTAAATCCAGCATCTCGCTACAGAACACCCACTCACTCAAACTGCTGCCGAGGACTCTTTGAATCAAAAATGGTGCGCTGCACAAACAAATAATAGGGATGAAGCTTCCTCAAGTCAAGTGTTTTTTGGTGCAGTGCAACATTTTTATTTTCAAGACCCCGAAATCTCGAAAAATGTTAATATAATCAAGTATGTATTTATGTCGTCCCGCATCTGCAGTGTTACACGCAAGCAGTTAATTTTAGGCGTTTGTGGTGCGCCGCACATTAACACCTATCTTTGTCGGTTAATGTTTGCACGATTATCTATTGTGTAGCGCAACATATGACAAGCGTGTGACGAATTGCATAAGCGCGACCAAATTAACGCGATAAAATGCCCGCGAAAATTCATGGGATAAATTTTTTGGCGAGGTTTTCCCCCGGTTAAAAGTAAATAGTCAGAAGCCTAGTCGCTGATGTAGTTAATACATGTATTTCCTGTTTAGCTTAGTGGAATTTTTATGGAGCCTGTAATGCCCAGAATCATTAAGAAATATCCTAATCGCCGTTTGTACGACACGGAAACGAGTGCCTACATTACGCTCGCCGAAATCAAACAGTTTGTGCTCGAATACCAGGTCTTTGAGGTGCACGATGCGCGCACTAATGAAGACTTGACGCGCAGTATTTTGCTGCAAATTATCCTGGAAGAAGAGAGCGGCGGCGTGCCGATGTTTTCAGCGGACATGCTCGGCAATATCATTCGTTACTATGGACACTCCATGCAGGGCTTGATGGGTTCCTACCTCGAGCGCAGTATCGGCGCGTTCCATGAAGCGCAGCGTAAATTTCAAGCGCAATCGCAAAACATTTATGGCGCGGTTCCCACTTTTAAACCAGATGCCTGGACAAAAATCATGCAGCCACCAGCGAGTGGCAACGGTGCCGCGGCTGGCATGGGTGAATTTGGCGGGGGCGGCGGCGGGTTGGGCGGAATCGCTGGAGCCGGTGTTCTACCCAACGTGATGGGCGACTATCTTGAAAAAAGCGCAACGAGCGTAATCGGTATGCAAGAAGAATTGCGCAAACAGGCCTTGCAAATGTTTTCGGCGTTTCCTTTCGTTTCGCCATTGGGATCGAAGGCTGATGAAACCGATTTGGCCGAACCGCCTAAAACCGCCTCTGCCGCGGAACCTTTGAAAGCGGCTAAAACCGGCGCTGCGAAATCTAGCGCCAAAACATCAGCAAAACCCCGCGCTAAAAAAACGAGCAGAAAGTAAATCAAATATTGCTCGTTCGCTAGACATCGCCAAACCACTAAATTGTTGAATCGTTAAACCGCATCGGTAAATTGTTATGACTCTTGTTGTTCGTCCCATCAAACTTTCCAAGCCACTGGTGAAAGCGCCGCGTGTCGGCTTCGTGTCGCTTGGTTGCCCCAAAGCGCTTGTTGATAGCGAGCAAATCATTACGCAACTGCGCGCAGAAGGTTATGACATTGCGCCCGATTACGCGGGCGCTGATTTGGTGGTGGTCAACACTTGCGGCTTTATCGATTCCGCAGTCGAAGAATCTCTTGATGCCATTGGTGAGGCGCTCGCTGAAAACGGTAAAGTCATCGTGACCGGCTGTCTGGGTGCGAAGTCAGGTGAGGGCGGTGAGAATTTGGTCAAACTCGCGCATCCGCAAGTGCTCGCTGTTACCGGCCCGCACGCGAAGGAGGAGGTGATGCAGCATGTGCACGCCCATCTGCCCAAGCCGCATGAGCCGTTTATCGATCTGGTGCCTGCGGCTGGAATCAAACTCACCCCCAAGCATTACGCATATTTGAAAATTTCTGAAGGTTGTAATCATCGCTGCACGTTCTGCATTATCCCCAGCATGCGCGGTGATTTAGTGAGCCGTCCCGTCGGCAGCGTGATGCAAGAAGCCGAAAACTTGGTGAAGTCGGGCGTCAAAGAATTGCTGGTGATTTCGCAAGATACCTCGGCCTATGGCGTGGATGTGAAATACCGCACCGGCTTCTGGCAGGGTCGCCCGCTGAAAACGCGGATGACTGAATTATGCGAGGCGCTTGGCACACTTGGCGTATGGGTACGGCTGCATTATGTATACCCGTATCCGCATGTGGACAACGTCATTCCGCTGATGGCCGAAGGCAAAATTTTGCCGTATCTTGATGTGCCGTTTCAGCACGCCAGCCCGCGTATTTTGAAGCTGATGAAACGACCCGCGAATGCCGAGAAAACATTGGATCGGATTCACGCGTGGCGAAAAATGTGCCCCGACATCACGCTGCGCTCCACCTTCATTGCCGGTTTTCCGGGCGAGACTGAGATTGAATTTGAAGAACTGCTATCTTTCCTGCAAGAAGCGCAATTAGATCGTGTGGGTTGCTTCGCTTATTCGCCGGTTGAGGGTGCCGTGGCAAATGGCTTGCCCGATCCAGTGCCGGATGAAATTCGCACGGATCGTCAACGCCGCTTCATGGAAACGCAAACCAAAATCAGCCAAGCGAAACTTAAAAATAAAATCGGCCGAGACGTTGATGTGCTCGTCGATGTGGTGAGTCGCGATGGCGTAGTTGGCCGATCAAGCGCTGATGCGCCCGAGATTGATGGCCAAGTTCACGTGCATGCCGAGAACATAAACGCGTACAAGACTATCAAATCAGGTGACATCATTCGTGTTCGTGTGACGGACACCAATGAACATGATTTGATCGCAAGGCTCATAGCTTAGAAAGCATAAACCCTAGACTTGACGGGCGTCTCAAAGCATAAATGCTCGATGATGCCCGGCAATAAAGGCTTTTGTGTAGGTCAGGCAGCTGCGAAACCTGACATACTTGAAAGCCTTGATTTACATGGCTACTGGATGATTAAGCTTACTGACGAACCAGTTTTCCCGCATCGACTTTAATCTTGTCGCCCACTTTATAGCTAGTCGCTGAGTTATAGGTGAAGGTGCGAGACTCGCCGGATTCCAACTTTACGGCGACTCGGTATTGCGTTTTTGCTTTCATGTTTTTCTCGGTTTGATGGCCCGCGTATGCGCCGCCCGCCGCTCCTGCCACGGTCGCCACATCTTTGCCTCGTCCGCCGCCAATCTGGTGGCCAAGCACGCCGCCCAATACGCCACCGGCTACGGCACCTAGGCCCGTGCCTTCGCCTTTTACGTTAATTGTCCTGACCGTTGTTACGGTCCCGCAGTTATCGCATTTGGCATAGGCAGTTGTGCCTGCCAATAGTGCGCAGGCGGCTAACATTATTTTCGCAATTTGAATGGCTTTCATTTTGGTTCCTTTTTAAAATTCAACATAAAACAACTTAACACGGTGGATAAAAATAGCGCTGGCGCTCATCTCGCTTTTGGCGGTAATGGATTTTTGGCATCAATGACCTGTCCATTTTGTTCACCCGCGCAAGGCACAATCCAGCGTTGTTCGCTAAGCTCAACCGCCACCTTTTTAGGCTGGCCGCGTGCAGTGGTGGCGTTGATGGTGGATTCAATTTGGTAGGCAATAACTGCATTGTCCTT
The DNA here is from genome assembly GCA_025359285.1 of Burkholderiales bacterium. Lineage (GTDB taxonomy): Bacteria > Pseudomonadota > Gammaproteobacteria > Burkholderiales > Usitatibacteraceae > UKL13-2. Next base: position 7,694 of record JANYGV010000306.1, on the reverse strand, counting down.
GTATTTGAGGGGCAATAGAACAAATTGATGAACTGATTTTTCTGCGCCATCAACACAGGTATTTCCCCAGCGCAATAAATTTTCAGCCGGCCTTGGCTCACCTGAATTGCCGGGCGCGGGGCCTGCCTGAAGTTTGCCGATGGTGCAGCCTTGCCTTGTTCGCCGTCACGGATTGATTTCACGAAATCAGCGCGATGATCGCAAATATCGATCACCAGTGCGCGATCTACTTTGCTTTCTCAACAGTCGCGCCGCGCCAGATACCGACCGCCATCGGCATGCTGCGTGTGTTCGGCGCGGCGGTGAGTGATGCGACGGCAACAGGCGCGGCATCAGCCCAATGACTTGCCGCGATGCTGATTATGACGACAACAATATGCAGCGTTGTTAGCGCGGGCAGGGTTGCTAGCGTGGGAAGCGAACGCTGTAAAAACATGGTTAATTGCCCTTTGGTTTTTGACGGTACGACCGATGAACATTTCATAAACATAAGTGGTGAATTTAAAACGCATACTGGTTGGCCGACGCGCTAGCGGCAATAGCCCAAGAATTTCGGTGGCTTAATATCGATCCAAGCAATCAAAACATGCCAGCAGTCGAGTAAACAACGCAGCCGCTCCTGTAACAGCCGATATATCCGGCAATAGCTTGGGGATTGCGCTTTGGCCGATGGCTATAGAAAATAAAATTTGATTGCATTTTGCGATATATCTTCAACACCCAACTGGTCGAATCATGATGCAACCCAACCTTTGCCAGGTGCTTGTTGTTGCAGCCATGTGCGCTGCGCTGGCGACCGGTATGACGTTAGCGTATGCACAAACGCAAACACACAAACGCAAACACTCAACTTTCGCGCGGCGGCGGATTAATCCGCTTCCACGCTGGGCGATGCGGTGATGGTCATGCAGCGAGGGTAAGTTATTTTTGAGGAATATCAGCGCGGCTTTGACAGCAATCGCGCGCATTTGCTGGCGAGCGGCACCAAAAGTTTTAATGGTGCGCTGGCGGTTGCGACACAAAGCGATGGGCAGTTGTCGCTCGATGAACCAACCTCCAATACGCTTGCCGCGTGGCGAGTGGGTGCTGCTAAGCCCGCCCCGCAGATAAATTGGAAATCGCAAATCACTGCGCGACATTTGTTGTCGCTTTCTGGAGGGTTGGCAGCAGAGGGCGATACCGCTGCGAATCTCAGTAAAGTCGACATCTATGCGCAGGCCTTATACGTGGATTCCACTTTTGCGCTAGGCGCTGCAGCGATTTATACGCCCAATACTTTTCAGGCATTTGCACAGAGTTATGAAGGTGAGCTAAGCGTCATAGAGTAATTTGCATTGCTCGCCTTCAGCCGCTAATCACCCTAAACTACGCTAAGTCATTTTTAAATTGGGCTTTTATGAAAACTATTCAGGCAAGTGAATTCAAGGCGAAACGTCTGGCGCTGATGGATTGGATCGCAGCGGCGGGTGGCGGCGTACTCAGTACTAAAAACCGCATACCAGTCGTAGAACTGTACCCGTAACATAACCAAAGCCTAAAATTGCTGGTTGGCTTACATAAAGCCACGACTGAAATTTCGGGAAATATGAGTTTTCCGAGTGACATGAAATGGCCTACCAACAACTGGTCGCAGCAAAGGTTGCGAAATAACCATTCGCCATCGAGTTTGTTAATCTCCATCTTTTCATACCAAACTCTTCAACTCCGCAACTAAACACTCGCGGCACAACAAATACTTCAACCAAACAAAACAAGAAACCACGGAATGCAAAAAGAAATCAAAGAACGTCCCCTGCGCGCTGTTGTTGCCGCCGTACACCTGTCGAGCGTCAGCGATGTTGAGTTTGAATCATCACTCAACGAATTGCGCGAGCTGGCCAAAACGCTGGGCTATGTGGTGGTCGGGACGTTCATACAAAAGCGCGCCAGCTTCGACACCACCGCCTATCTGGGCGTCGGCAAGCGGCAGGAAATACGCCAGTTTGTTGAGGATGGAGGGGATTTTGCTGAGGTCACGAGCGATCTATCTGATCCAGCAGATCAGCAGAGCAGCGCAAAAAATGTATCCCTCAAATACGGGGCCGCAAAGGCTAAAGCGGCGGCACAATCCGAAGCCGATCCTGATACGCGCCATGTTGATGTGATCTTGATTGACCATGAGGTGTCGCCGTCACAGGCGCGCAATCTCGAAATAGAGGTCGGCTGTGAAGTAATGGATCGCACCATGGTCATCCTCGAGATATTCCACCGCCACGCCAGCTCGCGCGCCGCGCGTGCGCAGGTGGAGATTGCACGGTTGGGCTATATGTCGCCAAGGCTTCGCGAGGCCGCAAAACTAGCGGGGTCAGGTGGACGACAGCGCAGCGGGACGGGCGGTCGCGGCGCGGGCGAAACCCATGCCGCATTGGATCGTCAAAAAATCCGTAACCGAATTGCCGAACTGGAAGTCGAGATCGCTGCGATGGATGCAGAGCGCCAAACGCAGCGAGCGCGGCGTCAAGCCAACCAGGGCGGACAGGCGGGCAGCCAAGGACTTGCGCGAGTCGCGTTGGTGGGCTACACCAATGCCGGAAAGTCCACGCTAATGCGTGCGCTGACGGGCAGCGAGGTGCTGGTGGCCAACAAACTTTTTGCCACACTCGATACCACCGTGCGCGCGTTACATCCTGAAACGGTGCCGCGCGTGTTGGTAAGTGACACGGTCGGTTTCATCAAAAATCTACCGCACGATCTGGTGGCGTCGTTTAAATCGACCTTGGAGGAAGCCGCCGAATCATCTCTGCTGCTACATGTAATTGATGCGAGTGATCTTGGTTTTGAACGCCAGCTTTTGGTGACCGATAGTGTGCTGGCTGAAATTGGCGCTGAAGCCGTGCCGAGAATCCGCGTGTTTAACAAGATTGATATGGTCGGTGATGCTGCTGCGCAGGCCGAACGCGAGGCTTTATTGCGCGCGCAATACCCGGATTGCATCGTGATGAGCGCTCGCCGCGAAAGTGATGTTGCAAAAATGCATGCCGCTATTAGCGCGTTTTTCCAACGCGGCTTGGTGGAGGCGGAATTATTTTTGCCGTGGTCCGCGCAGCAACTACGCGGCAAAATTTTTGCTAATTGCGAGGTGCTCGAAGAGCGCGCCGATAACGATGGCGCATTTTTGCGGATCCGCGGTGAGGCTGGCACGATTGAAGGTTTGCAGGATCAGCTGGGGACGACGCCCAAGACGGCTGAGTAAACTTTCGGCAATGCCGAGACTGCTTGGCAGCGCGAATATTCGTAAATGTTTCAAGGGAACCCAAGTTCCAGCTTGAATACACGAGCCGTAAATTTCATGGGTTTAGAGGGTTTCACAGGGTTTCACAACACGCAGATTCTAAACGCCTGAAAAACTTCTTCATTCTGATCGATATCCGCACCAGTTAGTGCGGCGGATTGACCGGGCTTTAGAAGTTTCTAAATAGCAGGGCGCGCGCAGACGAATTTGATAACCTCTGTGAGACACCGCCATCTACAAAATATCCGGTGACAGCGGCTTGTTCTTCGGGCCATTCACCAGATTTGCGCAGCCAGGCAGCGCTAGAAAAACCGGAATCACCAAAGCAAACAACATGATTTTAAACAGGAACACAGTTGCTTCAATGCCCCTGCGCTCAACAGAAAAATCAGTATTCGTTAAGCCCGCCTATAAATTCAGTCGCGTGCGATTTTAAAGTTCGATCGATGAGAATTTGTATATTTTTGTATGCTGGCAAGGATTGTATCGTCGCATCGGGCGAACGTTTAAGGAACGATTCATCTGTCTCGGTTCGTCACACTCAAATCGGCTCTAAACTCACACATCACAGACTAAACTGGAACAGTTAGCCAAAAGCAGACTATCCCAGATTATTAATATTCCAAAACCAAAAATTGAGGAGCTTTATTATGTTGGTAGGCGTTCCAAAAGAAATCAAAAATAATGAATATCGCGTTGGCCTTACCTCAGCCAGTGTGCGTGAATTGACGCTGCGCGGTCATCAGGTGCTTGTGCAAAAGAATGCGGGCGCGGCGATTGGCCTGCCCGATGAAATGTATGTGGCGGCGGGGGCTTCGATTGTTGATACCGCGCGCGAAATTTTTGCACGCGCGGATCTGATCGTGAAGGTAAAAGAGCCGCAGCCGGATGAATGCACAATGCTGCGCGCGGGACAGATTTTGTACACCTATCTGCATTTAGCACCCGACCCTGAACAGACTGCTGCGCTGATTAAATCCGGCGCGGTTTGCATCGCTTATGAAACGATCACGGGGGCTAATGGTGGCTTGCCGCTGCTGGCACCGATGAGCGAAGTTGCCGGGCGGATGGCGATTCAGGCAGGGGCTGCGCATCTCGAAAAATCCAAAGGCGGAATGGGGTTGTTGCTGGGCGGCGTGCCGGGTGTTGCGCCTGGGCACGTGACGATTATTGGCGCGGGCGTGGTGGGTACCAATGCATTACAAATTGCTGTCGGTATTGGCGCGCGCGTGACGGTGCTGGATAAGAGTGTGGAGCGACTGCGGCAACTTGATCTGGTTTATGGCAACCGCATCACCACGCTTTATTCGAACGCACAGACCATCGAGGAATCAGTGCTGAGCGCCGAGCTGGTGATCGGCGGCGTGCTGGTGCCCGGTGCAGCCGCGCCGAAGCTGGTAACACGCCAGATGATTTCACGCATGAAGGCGGGATCAGTGGTGGTGGATGTCGCGATCGATCAAGGCGGCTGCTTCGAAACCTCACACGCAACGACCCATGCAGAGCCGACTTTTATAGTTGACGGCGTGATTCACTATTGCGTCGCCAACATGCCCGGGGCCGTGGCGCGCACCTCCACGTTTGCACTTAATAACGCAACCATTGGTCATGCCTTAGCGCTCGCCGATAAAGGCTGGAAAGCCGCGCTAAAAGCCAATCCGCATTTAAAAAACGGGTTGAATGTCTGCGAGGGCAACGTAACTTATGAAGCGGTCGCGCATGATCTGGGCCTGCCCTACGTCAAGGCCGAAAGCTTATTGGGCTAACTTTCGCCTAGGCGTTTGCGGGCAACAAAAATTGGCGAGTACGCTCCGACAGCGGCTCGCCCACGACACGCTTGGCCGTGGCAGTCGCGGCTTCACCCATGGCACGACGCAGGAAAGTATCGCCGCGCAGCCGTTCGACATGCGCCAGTGCTGACGCTGTGCTGGCAAACAGCAGGCTATCGTGACCATGATTTAAATAGTCCGCATAGCCGCCTCGTTGCGCCGCCACAACCGGCAAGCCCGACGCCATCGCCTCGAAAATCACGCGACCAAATGCTTCAAACCAGGTCTCGGATGTGCGATAAATGAAGCAGTCGAGGGAGCGCAAAAACGTGGCCTGATCTTCTGCGCCTGAAGGTAGTAATTCAATATTGGGTGTTCCAGCCAGCGCTGCACTTAGACAGGTTCCTCCCATAATGCGCACGCGGCAACCGCTGGCCGCCAATTTTTTATAGAGCGAGGGATCTTCGCTATGGTGTTTGGTGCCGTCGTCACGACTTAATCGTCCGACCGTGAATATGCGGTGATTGGGACGCGTCGCGCCGAGGCCTAAAAACGGCGCTAGTTCGATGGGACTTTCCAAGATCGGCAAGTCCAGTCCCAGCTTGCGATTTAACGCTTGAGATGACGACACCACCTCGGGCAACACGCCGCAACCTGCAATCCGGCGCAGATTTTTGTCGAGGCGGTCAGGCTGATCCGTGTTGTAAATGACGACAATGCGATCCGGACGCGCGGCCCAAATCCAATGTCCGATACGGAAATAGACGCCCATAAAGACAAACGTGCCGCGCCGGGGAAACGATAAATAGCGACGCTGAATTTTTCGCACAGGATGCGCGGAAGTAAATTCCTTCACCGGATTATATTCAGACCAGAGATGAGTTTCAGCTTGCTCGCGCACCAATTGCCAGGTCGCAATGGTGCGGCGATCTGCCCCGCCATTGTGATCCCATAAAGGATTGATGAAATGCACTGCGTCTCGATTTGACGATTTAATGTTCACAGCAGCCTCTCGTTAGTCGTGCAAGCTGAAGACTACGAGGGATAACGAACCGTGCGCGGCGGCGGTTGTAACGATGTGTGTGTTTTGCGGCGACCACAATCAACGGTTAAGCCATGAGAATCGAGACCTAAGCCGCGAGCAACAAGACGTGTAGCGAACGCTACAGCAGCGCATGAGGGTCTGATGTTATCGAACACGCTACTTAACAAATGAGCACAGGGTGTAACGCCGTTCACAACTTGTAACAAGTCAACCTAAGAAGTTAGGCCGCTTCAGCCTACTCGGCGACAAACAACACCTTAGTGTTTAAATTTAGACTCTATATGCAGAGCGGCTTTGCAGCCATTATTGCGTTGAAACGCCCGTTGATACTGGTGTTTTATTTTTTGTTAATGACAGCCGTGCCTGATCGAGAGCGGCACACACCTGGGCCGCACCTTCTGCCAATCGGGGCCCGGCGCGCAGAATCGGGTCTGAGGCGACGCGATAAATACGCTTGGCATCCCAGGCCATCAATCCCCGATAGCGAGGCCATGGCGACTCCTCCCGTTTCTCGGACGCGGTATAGATGATCGTAGTTGGCTGTTTACGAAACAGCTCTTCCAGCGGTGCGACGAACACCAGCGGGGTCACATCCGCAAATACATTATCGCCACCGCATAGTCGAATTACTTCGCTGATGGCATGATCACGGTTGACGGTCATCAGCGGCTCACGCGAAATCTCAAAAAAAACACTTATTTTTGATTTTGCTGCGTGTACATCGCGCAGCGCCGTTATCTTCTGCTCAAACTCAAGCGCCGCACGCTCTGCGGGCTTGGTGATCCCTGCCAGCACCCCGATGCGCCGCAACGCTCGCGGCACATCATTCATGTGTTCAATTTCTAGTACAAACACCGGAATACCGAAACCACGAATACGTTCAAGATCCCATGCGCGATTACCTGACTTCCACGCCAACACCACGTCAGGTTTAAGCGCCAGCAGCGCTTCGAACGATACACCGCCCGCATCGGATACCTGCGGCAACTTCTTTGCGCTTGATGGATAGTCGCTGTAGGCCGATACCGCGACCAGCTTGTCGCCCGCGCCCGCCGCAAAGGCAAGCTCGGTTAGCGATGGTGCGAGCGCGATAATTCGCTGCGCGGGCTGCTGAAGAGTGACGATCTGCCTCGTATCATCGACGGCAGAAATAGCTTGAGAGCCAGCTGCCGTGAAAGCTAACAGCGAAGCCGCGGACCCATACACAGCCGACAAATATACTCGCAAAAATTGTTTACCCAAGATGTCGCTTCGCCAAGGCCAGCCGCTTCTCATAAGCTTCGCGCGCAATCGCGATGTCTTCCAGGAAATACGGTAGCTCTTGCAAAGTAATCGCCTGCGCGGAATCGACCAGCGCTTTTTTCGGCACCGGATGCATATCGACCAGCAGCATATTTGCGCCCGCAATCACGCCCTGTGCGGCAACGTGAAAAATATCCAGAATGCCGTCGGGCGACGCGCCACGCATGCCCACCGAGTGTGAGGGATCGACGCACACCGGCATGCGCGTCATGCGATGCACCACCGAGACATGGCCAAAATCGACCAGGTTACGATGCGGATCGCCCAGATTCGTTTTCATCCCGCGCAGGCCAAAGACAATTTTGGT
>JANYGV010000269.1 GCA_025359285.1 Burkholderiales bacterium | reverse complement strand
TGCAAATTCATCACGATGAAGTGCTGCATATTCCGCTGCATCTACAGGTGATTCCATGGGCGGCACAAGCGGGCGTGAGTGTGGTGCATCGCCCAGATAACTGGCTGGAAGTCGCTTGGGTCAAGATGAAGTAATCGGGCTAATAAATAAAAAAAGGGCCGGCAATGCTGGCCCGTTTCAATTTTACTGCGCGACCTGTTGTTGCTATTTCAGCATGGCGTTGCTAAACCAAATCCAGCCGCCTGCGATCAGCCAATAGCGCAGCAATTTGCCGATTGCCATCAACACCAGACATCCCCATAGCTCGTAGCGCAGCCATCCTGCGGCCACACAAAGCGCATCGCCCACCAGCGGCGGCCAGCTTAGTAATAGCGCCCATTGCCCGTATTTTTTGAGCCACGCCATCGCGCGTATCTGAGCACCCGCTTCAGCGTTCTCCGGCGCTCGATTCGGGATGAAACGACCTAATGCATACGAGGTCATGCCGCCAAGCGTGTTGCCGACGGTGGCGACCGCGATGGCCTGTGAATAAAGGTCAGGATATTTGGCCAGTAAGCCGACCAACATCACTTCAGAGCTGCCGGGCAAGATGGTGGCTGAGACGAATGCCGATGCAAATAACCCCCACAATCCCGCGTCGGCCGAAAATTCATACATCGGTATAAACAAACAAAAATGCGGTGAACAAAAATGCGGTGAACAAAAATGCCGCTAATAAAAAACTATCCTGCAATGAGGGCATCCGTCGCCAGCACTGTGCTCGCGGACAGCTCGGTGCGGCCGCGTAATTCAGCGTAGTAAGGGGTGAAGTCGGGTGCGGTTGCGTCAAACAATTGTTTGAAATCCTTGATGACGAAATAGGTCTCTTGGAACGTATCAATTTTGTATTGTGATTGCATCACTCGCAACAAATCAAAGCGAATACGGTTGGGCTTCTCGCTCTCAATGCAATAGGGTAGTTCGCCGCCGGATGATAATATTCCCGCGCCATAGGTGCGTAATCCATGCGGTGTTTCGATCAAGCCAAATTCTACGGTGTACCAATACAATCTCGCCAGATAATTGAGCGCGTTCAGTCCTTTTGCCTTGACGCCGCCCTTGCCATAGGCCTCCAGATAATCCGCAAATGTCTTGTTGAACAATAGCGGCACATGGCCGAAGAAATCATGAAAAATATCGGGCTCTACGATGTAGTCAAATTCGTCAGGATTGCGTATCCAGACGGTGACCGGGAAACGACGGTTCGCCAGATGATTAAAAAACACATCATCCGGCAGCAGGCCCGGCACAGCCACGATCTGCCACCCGGTGGCCGCGTCCAGCTTGGGGTTTATTTCGTCAAACCTGGGAATGCCAGTGCTGAAATTGAGCGTTGCCAGCGAGGCCAAAAACTCGTCGCAGGCGTAGCGTGGCAGCAGCGCTGATTGCCGTGCGTAAAGGCGCTTCCACAGCGTATGCTCGGCTGCGGAATAGCCGTGCCAATCTTGATCGACGGTATAGTCTGCTCGAATATTTTCATAGTTGCCGCGCAGCGCATGATCAGTCTGTCCGACCATTTTTTAAGCCTCAAGCTTCACAAGTTTTTGTTTGATGGCGCCAAAAATTGTGTCGCCATGATGGTCAAACATATCAATTGAAATCGACTCGCCAAATTTCAGAAAATCAGTTTGAGCAGCCCCTAATTCCACTTGTTCTACGAGACGCTTTTCCATAATGCACGCATAACCGGTGGCCAGATCTTGATTCGATATGGTGCCTGAGCCGATCAGTGTGCCCGCTTTCAGTTCGCGCGTTTTCGCGGCGTGTGCAATTAGTTCAAACAGCGAGAACGTCATATCATCGGCAGCATTGGGATTGCCAAACCATTGTTCGCGGACATGGCATACCAAACGATAATCGAGTTTGCCTGCGCCTTTCTGATCATTCCAGGCATTGCCCAATTCATCGGGGGTCACGGCGACTGGCGAGAGTGAATTGAGCCCCTTGCTATTGACGAAGCCAAAGCCCTTCGCGAGCTCCGGCGGGATCAGCTTGCGGAATGAAATATCGTTGATCAGCACCACGAGCCGCACGGCTTCTGATGCCTCGGCGGGCGTGGCACCCATCTTTACATCGCCCGTAATCACGCCGACTTCGCCTTCCAAATCCACGCCCCAGTCTTCGCTGGCCACCACGATATCATCGCGCGCACCGAGCATCGAATCGCCGCCGCCTTGATACATCAACGGATCATGATAAAAACTTTCCGGTACTTTGTCATTGCGGGCGCGGCGGACGCGCTCGACATGGGACAAGTAGGCAGAACCATCCAGCCATTGGTGGGTGCGCGGCAAGGGTGCCGCGACCTTGCCTTGGTCAAGCGCTGCCTGAAAGTCAAACTCGGGCCGCTCGTTACCGCATTGCAGGCCTTCGTAAGCGTCCACGAGTGCGCGCTCAAGTTGATGCCAATTTTCCAGCGCATATTGCATGGTTGGCGCAACATCGCCCACCTCGGAATAGCGCTTTAAATCGCTGCTGACGATGATGAGTGAACCATCGCGGCTGGTGGACTTGAGTGAGGCAAGTTTCATGGTTTTTTTCCGGTCGTGATATTGGCGCTTTCAAATCCGCCCCAGGCTTGGTCATAGTCAGCTTGGAGCTCTGGTGCGGCCATCGCGAACAGTGTGGGTTCAAAAACATAGCGGCTTTCAAACATGAACGCCAAGGTGTTTGCGAGGT
>JANYGV010000250.1 GCA_025359285.1 Burkholderiales bacterium | reverse complement strand
ATACGTTGACCCAAGCCCAACTGAATCGAATTCAGCATAAACACAACCACACCCCGCGTAAATGTCTTGGCTTTCTAACCCCTCACGAGGTAGCATTCAAATGCCCACCGCGTGTCGCCTTTCGAACTTGAATCCGGGTTTATGTCCCAAACCCCGCCCCAAATGGCGATGTACGAAATACAAAACGCTCACTTTTCCGTCTCCACCAAACCTTTTACAAACCATCTCTGCATCAATATCACCACCAGCGCCGGTGGCAACATTGCCAGGATCGCGGTCGCCATGACCAAATTCCATTCCGTCGCGGAATCTCCGCCCGCGATCATGCGTTTAATGCCAATCACGGTCGTGTACATCGATTCGTCGGTGGTCACCAGCAACGGCCACAAATATTGATTCCACCCGTAAATAAACTGAATTACAAACAGCGCGGCGATGCTGGTTTTGGAGAGTGGCAGCACGACATCAAAAAAGAATCGCATCGGCCCGGCACCATCAATGCGGGCGGCTTCGGCGAGCTCGTCGGGAATCGTCATAAAAAACTGGCGGAATAAAAATGTGGCTGTGGCGGATGCAATCAGCGGCAATGTTAAACCCACATAAGAATTCAGCATGCCCAAATCCGACACCACTTTATACGTCGGCAAAATCCGCACTTCCACCGGCAGCATCAGCGTAATAAAAATCATCCAGAAGAAAAAATTTTTGAGCGGGAAGCGGAAATAAATAATCGCAAATGCGGAAATAATCGAAATCGCAATTTTGCCCACCGCAATCAACATCGCCATTACGAACGAATTCAACATCATCTGCCCCACGGGAGCGCCGGATGCGCGCGTGGAGCCTGCGGTGAGTACACGCATGTAGTTGTTGATGAGCTGGTCGCCGGGCAATAGCGGCATTGGCGCTTGCAGCACCTGCTCCATGGTGAGGGTGGAAGCGATGAAAGTGACGTACAACGGGAAGGCGACAACCACCACGCCGAGCGTTAGCACGACGTAGTAAAACGCGGTCATCCAAGGGCGGTTTTCTACCACGGTACGTCAACCATTAATATTGCACCTTGCGCTCAACGTAGCGAAATTGAATCACCGATAACACGATCACGATAAGCATCAAAATCACTGACTGCGCCGACGAGCCACCGAGGTCGCCGCCTTTGAAACCATCTGCATAAACTTTATAAACCAGAATCTGCGTGGCCTGCGCCGGGCCGCCCTGCGTGGTGGCATCGATCACACCAAAGGTATCAAAAAACGCGTAAACAATATTTACAACCAACAGAAAAAAGGTCGTCGGCGAGAGCAGCGGAAATACGATCGTCCAGAACCGTCGCGCAGGACTGGCACCGTCAATGGCGGCCGCTTCCATGAGCGAGCGCGGAATGGATTGCAGACCCGCCAAGAAAAATAAAAAGTTATAACTCACCTGCTTCCAGACGGCCGCGATCACGACCAAAATCATCGCGTGATTATCATTGAGCAAAAAATTCCAGGGAATATTCCATTGCTTTAACACATAGCCCAAAATACCAATCGAGGGCGCAAACAGGAAACCCCACAGCACGCCTGCAATAGCAGGCGCGACGGCATAAGGCCAGATCAACAGCGTCCTGTACGCAAATGCACCGCGTACGATTCGGTCTGCCGCGACCGCCAACAATAGCGAAAACGATAAGCCTAAACTCGCGACCAGCACGCTAAAAATGGCGGTGGTACGAAACGAGACAAGATAATTTTCGTCCGTGAATAAAGCTTTGAAATTATCAAGACCAACGAACTGCGTATTGAGGCCGAATGCGTCTTGCAACAAAGTCGATTGATGCACCGCCTGAAACGCCGGCCAGAAAAAGAACACGACGGTAATAATGATCTGCGGCGCAACCAGCAGATACGGCAGCCATTTACTGCGGAAGACGACACGTTTTTCCATTTACCGAAATGCAAAAAATATAATCATATAAAAACGCTAGAGGTAGCCGGCACTAAAATCGTCTACGGCCAAAAAAACGTAGCCGCCAGCACGACGCGATTATTAGTAAAGCGAGCAACGCCGATATAACAAACTCCTACAATAATAAAGGCCACAGACAACCAAAAAGAATCACCATTCAGTAAATAAAGCGCGGACACACCGACTGCAATACAGAATAACCCGACAAGGACAAATACCCACCGAGCAACGAACGCAACTCGCGATGTCGGGTTCTCAGTCTTGCGCTCTTCCTCGGACATGACGAATTCTTACGAACCCTTATTTGCTGCCTCAAATTTCCGCAAAATCTCATTTCCTCGCCGCACGGCATCATCCAGCGCCGCTTTGGGTTCTTTCTTCCCGGCGAAAACCGCTTCCATTTCTTCTTCAATGACCTCACGACCTTGAACAAAATTGCCAAAGCGAATGCCTTTGGAATTGGCCGTAGGCGGTTTGTTGGTGAGTTGTTTCACCGCAATATCAGCACCGGGGTTTTTGTCGTAGAAACCTGATTTACGGGTCATTTCATAGGCGGCCATGGTAATTGGCACATAGCCGGTGGTGGTATGCCATTCCATCTGCACTTCAGGTTTTGACAGGAACGCAAAAAACTTGGCGACGCCTTTGTACGCGCTATTCGTTTTGCCGCCCATCACCCAAAGTGACGCGCCGCCGATGATGGAATTTTGCGGGGCACCGGCAACATCATCGTGATATGGGATGAAATTGACGGACCAATCAAATTTCGCGTTCTTGCGGATATTCGCCTGCGCACCGGTGCTGGAAGTCAGCATCGCGCATTCACCGGTGTAGAACTTGGCTTCTGCCTGGTTGGTGCGGCCTGCGTAAATAAAAGTGCCTTTCTTCGACATTTCACCGAGCATCGTCAGCTGCTTCACGTGCAGCGGCGTATTGAAAGAATATTGGGTATCCGCAGCGGCCATACCGTTTTCTTTGGTACCCATTGGTACGTTATGCCATGCACTGAAGTTCTCGATATTCATCCACGACGGCCAGCCGGTTGTGTAGGGACAATTTTCACCGGCGGCTTTTAATTTATCTGCAGCAGCCACAACTTCCTTCCACGTTTTTGGCGCTTTGTTCGGGTCGAGCCCAGCTTTTTTAAATGCGTCTTTGTTGATGTAGTAAACAATGGTGGAACTATTGAACGGAAACGACAGCATGTCGCCTTTGCTATCCGAATAATAGCCCGCCACCGCTGGCAAATAAGCCTTTTTATCAAATGGCTCATCGGCATCTTTCATCAGCTTTGCCACCGGCACAATCGCACCCTTTGCCGCCATCATGGTCGCCGTGCCGACTTCAAAAACCTGCAAGATATGCGGAGCGTTTCCGGAACGATAGGCGGCGATCGCGGCGGTCATCGATTCCGCATATTGGCCTTTGTAAACCGGCACCACTTTGTAATCTTTTTGGGTGGCGTTGAATTTAGTGGCAAGGTCGTTGACCCGCTCACCCAAAGCCCCTGACATCGAATGCCAGAACTGCACTTCGGTTTGCGCGTGTGCGGATATTGCTGCGCCTGCCAACAATGCAACGAGTGCGATTTTTTTCAACACAGTGTTCTCCTCAAAATGGAACTGACAAACTTTGCCGCCTACTTTGCTATATTTATTGCCACATACGGTAACAATATTGACACATTCTAGCTGAGGTTTGATTGCGGATTTATGACGCGGTGCGTCAATAGATTGCCGCCACCACTCGCGCGATATTGGCCTGCTCAAACGGAAAGATTGAAGTGCCGCCTTCGGCAAGGTTATCGACGTATTTCCTGACTAAACAAATTTTTGCGAGGTCGAAGGGCGTAATTCAGGGTTGACGGATTGGTCTCAATGTAAAAGTCACAGCATCGCGTGCAAGCAACGCGTTTGAATGATCCGCCGGTGTTGGCCGCTGGAGTAAGGACTTATTGCAGTTGTTGTTGGGCGATTAAATAAAAGTTAATGGAGTCTTATATATTCAAAATCCGCTAAATTAAGCAAGTGTTGCGGGCACGCCAGCCTGATGAGTCTTGAGGCCGAAACATCAAGCCTGTGGGTCGGCGTAGGACGGGGTGGCGACAACCTCCTGTAGTGCCTCGCGGGCAACCGGCAGGTGGGTGGAAAGCTGAAACAGCTCAAGGATGCGCCTGGCGTCGATAGCGTCGGTCTTGGCGGAGGCAGGAGAGATTTCCTTATAGCGAGCAAGCTTTAGATTGTTGACGTTGTGGAGGGTCCAGCGGTGCCGACGAATCTGTCCATCACGGGGTCGTGCCCAGCCGTTGTAGCCTTCCATAGCGACCATCACGGATAGCTGATGGCGTGCCTGATGGGCTTCGATGCGGGCAACGAACTGGCCAAAGCCTAGTTGGTGATGATCGACATCGAATTCGTCGATCAGTCTGCCATCGGGCAAACCGACGGCGACGCGGTGACGTTTGCTACCCACATCAATGCCAACGCGTAAAGTGTGTGTGTTCATGTGTGCGTTCATCTGCTGCTCCTGAATATTGAATAGAAACGTTCAAGGATAAAAAATCATCCCGACGTCTCGTCTACATTCAGAGCCACGATCAACGTGTGATTGGCACCATCCCGGCAGACGCCTCAGATGAT
>JANYGV010000242.1 GCA_025359285.1 Burkholderiales bacterium | reverse complement strand
GGAGGCGCGCTTATCGACCCTGCGCAGCATTCGGGAGAACCGCCGTTTGCGCGTTAATTGTTCACCCGTGATTAACGTGAACATAGAGGCGAACCATCAGGTCAAGCGGGTCACCAACCCGCCCGAACTGCCCTACATCATAGCCACCACCTCGACCGAGGGCTTTCGCGCCACGATTGCCAGCGCTGCCGTGGATGGATCTGAGCTGTTACTTTCGCCCGAGCTTGCCAACACGCTTGAGGTTGCGCATGGCGAGTCGGTTCGTGCGCTGTTGCTGGGTGGCGGTTGGGGATCGGCAATATGATGATTGTCCGCCCCATTGCCGCACAGGATTTGGAAGCGTTGTTCGCGCTGGCTGCAAAAACAGGCGTAGGCATTACTACCCTTCCTGCTGATCGGGAGCAGCTGAAGAGACGTATCGAGGCCTCGCTCGCGTCGTTCGCGGGCTCGGCGGATCGCTCAACAGAAATTTTTGTTTTTATGTTGGAAGACCTTGAGGCAAAGAAAATCGTTGGCACCTGCGCGATCGCCGCTGCGGTCGGTTTGCGCCAGCCGTGGTATTCGTATCGGGTGGGTCTGGTGGTGCATGCCTCGCAGGAATTAAATATTTTCACGCAAACGCCGACCCTGTTTTTGTCTAACGATCATACCGGGCATAGCGAGCTTTGTTCGCTGTTTTTAGATCCTGAGTATCGCGTCGGTAAAAACGGCAGCCTTCTGTCGAAATCGCGTTTCCTATTTTTGGCGCATTGTCGCGAACGCTTTTCGAAACGCATTATTGCGGAGCTGCGCGGGGTGTCGGATGAAGACGGTAAATCGCCATTTTGGGAAAGTCTCGGACGCCATTTTTTCTCGATGGAATTTTCGGAAGCGGACTATTTAACGGGCATCGGCAAGAAATCCTTTGTGGCCGAATTGATGCCGAAGCATCCGCTATATAGCTCGTTCCTGACGCCAGAGGCACAGGCGGTGATCGGTAAAACCCACGAGCTCACGGCGCCTGCGCGCGCCATGCTGGAAAGCGAAGGCTTCCGGTTTGAAGGCCATGTCGATATTTTTGATGCGGGGCCTGCGGTGGAATGTGATGTGGATGATATTGATGCGGTGGCGGCCAGCGCGATATTTACGGTGCATATTCGTGATGCAGCGGCGCATGAGTTGATCGATGAAGCACAAACAATTTATCTTGTTTCCAACGTGCCTGCAAAAGATCGTTTGAATGATTTCCGTGTCGCCCAAATGCGCGCGAGTGCGGCTCACGAAACGATCAGTATCAGCACAAACGACGCGTTGTCTCTCGGTGTAAATTCAGGAGACCCCATTCGCGCCGTGCCGTTATCGGTACGCGAGCGCAGTCCCATGCAAATGCGGCGTAGCGCGGTGCATGTGAAAGATTCAATGGGTAAACCCTAGCAGCAGTGGGTGTTTTCGAGCAAAAATGCGTTGAAACACCCGCCAATGCTAGGCTTTCAATTTAAATTCAGGTAAAAATATGTCTCAACTTTTCATCGATGGCGCGTGGCTTGCAGGAAATGGCAGACTATTTGAATCGCTCAATCCCGTATCGCAAGAAGTAGTCTGGCAGGGTAAATCGGCAGACGTCACCGATGTTGATTGCGCCGTCCTCGCTGCGCGTCGCGCGTTTCCCGCATGGGCAGAATTATCGTTCGTGCAACGCGAAAGTATTGCCAGGCAATTCGCACGTTTGCTGGGCGAACATAAAGCAACGCTCGCAAACACGATTGGCCGCGAGACTGGTAAACCACTGTGGGAAGCGCTCACCGAAGTCGCGACCATGATCGGCAAAATCGATATTTCGATTGCGAGTTACCACGAGCGCACCGGTACGAAATCCACGCCGCAGGCTGAGGGCGCGGCGATATTGCGCCATCGTCCGCATGGCGTGGTGGCCGTATTCGGGCCCTACAATTTTCCGGGACATTTGCCGAATGGGCACATCGTGCCTGCGCTGCTGGCCGGCAACACCGTCGTGTTCAAGCCGAGCGAATTAGCGCCCGCCAGTGCGGCCGCGACGGTACGAATTTGGGCCGAAGCCGGTTTGCCAAACGGGGTATTGAATCTGGTGCAAGGCGCGCGCGAGACCGGTGTGGCGTTGGCGAATCACGCTGAAATTGATGGTCTATTTTTTACCGGTAGCTCGGCTACCGGCAATGCGATTCATCAGCAGTTTGCAGGGCAGCCGAATAAAATTCTGGCCCTCGAAATGGGCGGCAATAATGCATTGATCGTGGGTGACGTCGCTAATATCGACGCGGCAGTTCACCATATTGTGCAGTCCGCATTTATTTCAGCGGGCCAGCGCTGCACCTGTGCGCGGCGCTTGTTGGTGCAGCACGGTGATGCCGGTGACAATTTGCTGCTTCGTTTGGTCGATGTCGCATCGCGCTTAAAAGTGGGTGCATATGATGATGAGCCCGCGCCGTTTATGGGCGCCGTGGTGAGCGTTAGCGCAGCGCATAAATTGTTGGCGGCGCAAACTGATTTGCTGAGTCGCGGCGCTAAAGCTCTTTTGAAAATGCAGTCGCTTAAGCCGCAAACGGCACTCTTGTCAGCCGGTATTTTAGACATTACCGGCATTGACGATATTGCCGATGAAGAACATTTCGGCCCGCTCCTGCAAGTGATTCGTTACGATGGTTTTATAGAGGCGATTCGCCTCGCGAACCGCACCCGCTATGGCTTGGCGGCTGGTTTGCTGTCGGATGATAAAGCGCAATATCAACAGTTCGAGCGCCATATTCGCGCCGGCATTGTGAACTGGAATCGCCCGCTAACCGGTGCATCCAGTGCCGCGCCGTTCGGCGGCGTGGGTGCCAGCGGTAATCACCGCGCCAGCGCTTATTACGCAGCCGATTATTGCTCGTATCCGCAGGCATCGTTGGAAAGTGAAAACATCGTGCTACCTGAAAAATTAAGTCCGGGGCTCAGTTTATGAATGCACACGAATTTAATTTTGATGGGCTCGTCGGCCCTACGCACAATTACAGCGGACTTTCGTTCGGCAATATCGCGTCGAAAAATAATTCCGGTGCGATTGCGAATCCAAAACTAGCCGCGCTGCAAGGCCTTGCCAAAATGAAAGCGTTGCATGATCGCGGCTTCAAGCAGGGCGTGTTGGCACCACACGAACGCCCCGATATCGCCACGCTTCGATCGCTCGGTTTTGCGGGTACCGATATTGCGGTGATTCAAGCAGCGGCTGAACAGGCGCCGATGCTGCTGAGTGGTGCTGCGTCGGCTTCACCGATGTGGGCGGCGAATGCGGCGACGGTAAGCCCGAGCGCCAATACGCTCGATGGCCGCGTGCACTTCACCGCCGCTAATCTAAATAATAAATTTCACCGCTCCATTGAGCACCCCACCACCAGCCGAATTTTGAAATCAATGTTTGCGCATGACGTGTATTTTGCGCATCATGCGGCGCTGCCGAATTGCCCGCAAATGGGCGATGAAGGGGCGGCTAATCACACCCGCTTTTGTGCGCGCTATGGCGCACCCGGTGTTGAGCTGTTTGTTTACGGCGCGTCTGGATTTGATATGGCCGTAGCTGCACCGAAACGTTTTCCCGCACGACAAACGCGGGAAGCTTCACTCGCGGTTGCGCGGCTGCATGGTTTAAACGAGACGCGCACCGTCTTTGCGCAACAAAATCCTGACGTGATTGATGCCGGTGTTTTTCATAATGATGTGATTGCCGTGGGCAATGGCAAGGTGCTGTTTTGCCACGAGCATGCCTTCCTGAATCAGCAAAAAGTCATCGGTGAAATCGCGCAAAAATTTGGGCCGGAATTTGTAGCGATTGAAGTTAGCGATGAAGAGGTGAGGGTGCGCGATGCTGTCTCGTCGTACCTTTTTAACAGCCAATTGTTGACCCGCGCGGATGGCGACATGTTGTTGGTAGTCCCGGACGAATGCCGCACCAATGCTAGTGTTTGGGCCTATTTGCAAAAGCTGCTATTGCTCGACACGCCGATCAAAGAGCTGCTGGTGTTTGACCTGCGTGAAAGTATGCGCAACGGCGGCGGTCCCGCCTGTCTGCGTCTGCGCGTCGAGCTAAATGAGGCTGAAGCCAGCGTTGTTAATCCCGGCGTGTTGATGTCAGACGCGCTGTATCCGACCCTGATCGCATGGGTTGAAAAACACTATCGCGATCAGGTTGGCGAAAAAGATTTGGCTGATCCCGCATTGCTCATGGAATGCCGCACTGCATTGGATGAGTTGTCGCGGATTTTGGGATTAGGTAACGTATATCCGTTTCAGTTGATTTGATGCTTTTGCCGATTAATCAGAAGCTGGCTCCTCGACCACGTAGCCTTTTGCTTTTAATTTCGACAAATATCCGTCTGCTGAAAGCAACTGCGGCATAAACAACGTCGCGACAGTTGATTTGTTTTTGGCTAACGCCGTCTCTGCTGCATTCAGCCAAGCGGCTTCGACTTGGGCGGGTAAATTTTCTACGCCAAGTGTTTTCATTAATTGC
>JANYGV010000156.1 GCA_025359285.1 Burkholderiales bacterium | reverse complement strand
TTTTACAAAGCCAGCCAATATCTCGCCAACCCAATTGAAATTTTTTATATCTGGCAGGGCGGGATGTCGTTTCACGGCGGCTTTCTGGGCGTACTGGTGGCGATGCTGCTGTTTGCGCGCAAGACAAAGCGCACGTTTTTTCAAGTCACCGATTTTATTGCGCCGCTGGTGCCAACCGGCTATGCGGCGGGACGGTTGGGCAATTTTATTAATGGCGAACTGCCGGGACGCGTGACCGATGCCTCGGTGTGGCCGTGGGCAATGTGGTTTCCGCAAGTTGATGCGACGCCGCTGGCGCGTCATCCTTCACAGCTTTATCAGCTCGCGCTTGAGGGCTTGTTGTTATTCATCATTTTGTGGATTTACAGCAAAAAACCGCGCCCAGTAGGTGCCGTGTCGGCGCTGTTTTTGATTGGCTATGGCGCGGGCCGCTTTATTACCGAATTCGCGCGCGAACCGGATAGCTTTTTAGGCTTTCTGGCGCTGGGATTTTCGATGGGGCAATGGCTAAGTTTGCCGATGATTATTGGCGGAATTGTGCTGCTATGGCTGAGTTTAAAAAACAAATTCAGTGTCGCAAAAGTTGAAACAAAACAGCGTTAGCGCTTTTGACACACCAACAAGATGTTCGCAAACGGCGTGCCCTGATTCATTGGCATGGGCTCGACCGCAAAGCCGATTTTTTCCAGTGCACTCTGCCAATCGATCACACTGCGGCAATACAAACGCGGCAGGCGATGGCCACGCACAAACGTGACGACGTAATCGACCCAGTTGCTGATGTGAAACGGTAATCCGCCCGCCGCATCGCCCACGCGCAACAGCAATTTACCGTCTAGCGCGAGCGCCGCGAAAATCCGTTTCAACACATCTTCTTGCTGGGTGAAATCGATGTAATGCAGCACGTCCAGAATGACCACCACATCACTCGCTGGGAAAACAGCGTCGCAAATATTGCCGCATTCAAATGTGGCGCGATTGGCTATTCTCGCGAGTGCAATGCGCGCACGATCAACGTCAGATTGCATCAGCTCAATGCCGTGCACATGCACGTTGGTCGGCGCAGCGGCCCAGCCACTAAACCACTTGCCTTCGCGTTGCTGTGCTTCTGCCGCCCATAAACACGCGGCCAGCAGGCCTTGCCCGCAGCCCAGATCCAGCACCCGCGCGCCGTTCGGGATCATGCCAAGCCGCAGCATACCGGCAAACGCCGGGTCACCGCGCAGCTTGCCTTTGGCGAAATGCCAAGCGAATTTGCCGGATTGCCGATAAGGCGTGGCCGCTTGGTTGACCAAGGTTTTAAAATTCGGCGTGTGCGCTGTAGAGCTCATCTCTGATGGGTTTAAATAATCGGGGTGACGCGCAGGCCGCGCTCATCGAAACGCTCAAGCAAACGCGGCAGCACATCAAAAATTACCGGGCGGTTATTCGCGATGGCCGCGCTGGCGCCGTCATGCAACAACAAAATATCGCCTGCGCGCAGCTTGTGATCAAGACGTTTAAAAACTTTTTTAGCGTCCTGCTCCACCGTGTCAAACCCGCGCCGTGTCCAGCTAGCGAGTTGCAACCCACAGCGTGCCAGCACCGGCTCAAGCAGGGGGCTTCGCAACCCTGCTGGCGCACGAAATAAAAGCGGCATACGACCTGTGTGCTCGGCGATGGTGGATTGCGCCGCCTCAATATCCCGCCGAAGCCGCGCCAGCCCGAAAGTTGAAAAAGCATGCGAGTGGCGATCACTGTGATTCTCAATGACGTGTCCACGTCTGACCATTTCACGGGTCAGCGCCGGGTGCGCGCGGACCTGCTCGCCCACGCAAAAAAATGTTGCTTTTGCGCCGTGCAGGTCGAGCTGATCGAGCACCCACGGGGTAATGGCTGGATTGGGGCCGTCATCAAAAGTAAGCGCGACCTTGCCTTCACTCGCCAACGCGGCCGGCAAACGAGTGATATTTGGGCCCAGCAAATGACTGCGCGGCCACAAGCCCACTGCGGTTAAACCCACATGATTCGCGGCGACCGCAGACATCGCCCATGGCCACAGCGCGGGCTGCACGACCACCGCGGCGGCAGTGGCGCCATGCAGCGCCACCGATGCCCAAACTGTTGCTGAGGGACGCCAAGTGGCGGTCGTGGGCATTGGCGTAGGCGTAGGCGCGTTCATCATGAACTCATGGCGGATTGGTTCCGCTCGCCGGGCTGGTCGGCTGCGCTGAGCGATGTGGAACCACTGGTTTTGGTGTTTCGGCAAGCGCCGTGAATGCTTTGATGCCCGCCATGATCGGCACATGCTCAAACCACGGAAATCGCAGCCGCCGGTATAAATATTCCAGCACAAACACTGCCAACATGATCGGCAACGCGTAAACATTGGTAAACAGTGACCAGGCCGCAAATGAAACAAAGAAATACAGTACGAGCGAGGCGGCTATTGAGAGCAGAAAAAATGCACTCCACACATAGGTGAGCACGCGGGTGTAGGCGCGAATCGGCGCAGGCAGACCACCTGGCATCTGGCTATGCACTTTCAATGCCAGCTGGGTGATGAGCGCGGGTTTATTGCCCACCAAGGTGCGTGCAAACAGCATAAAAAGTGACGCGTTCACCAAAATATTGGGCACCAGACACAGCCACTCAACGTGTTTTAGATCATCGTAATAAATGAAAAGTAACGCGGCTGGTGCGGCCATCAGCAACGCCAAGACGCGCTTTTTATTGCCCCATAAAATAGCGACCGCAAAACCCTGCCATGCGAGCACAGTCAACACCACCGTGCGGGCTGCCGCATCTGGCGCGCCGGCACTCAAATACATGAGCACAATGTAAACAACGGCACCGGTGACGGCGAGAATGATTTTGGGTGTGGAAGGCACTGGGAGCGCGGTTGCAGTAAGTTTAACTAACGGGTTCGCTTGAATTGTATCGTGCCAAGTGCTTTTCAAGCGCTAACCATCGGTGATGGCCTTCTGTCAAATCTGTCAAATCTGCCAAATCTGCCGAACAACGTAAGCAACTTTTGTGGGTCTTGTGTGCGAAACCGTACTGAAATCCGAATTGAAGCGCGGTATTATCAAAAATTGCTGGATTGCCGTCCCCCGTTCGCCATCCCGCTAGTGCGGTATTTCCAACAAAATCATAATGTTGTAATTTCTACCAGTCTGTCGGACGCCACCCAGCCTCGAGGAAATTTGTATGGAAATGCCTGCAAAAATGAATGTAAAAAACGCTGTGAGCAATTCACCCCCAATTGACGCGACAACCGGCGGCCATGAAGGCGACGTAAGCTGCGACGTGCTGATCATAGGCGGGGGCCCGGCTGGCTCAACCGTGGCGACGCGACTGGCTGAACGCGGTTACAACGTTGTGCTGATGGAGAAAGCGCATCATCCCCGGTTTCATATTGGCGAATCGCTGCTGCCGCTTAACTTGCCGCTACTTGAAGAACTTGGTGTGAAGGCAGAAGTTGAACAGCAATCGATGATCAAGCACGGCGTGGAATTTGTGTCTCCTTGGCACGCCAATAAATCGGTATTACTCGATTTCGCAGATGCGTGGGACAAAGCCCACCCCTATGCCTACCAGGTTCGCCGCTCCGATTTTGACCATACCTTGCTAAAAAACGCGAAAGCCAAAGGCGCAAATATTATTGAAGGTTGTCGGGTCAACAAGGTGGAATTTGATGAAGCGTCACCACGCAGGAGCGTGGCGGCTGGCGGTGGAGCAACTATCACCGCGCTCACTGACCAAAATCAAACGCTGCGCTACAAGACACGTTTTGTGGTTGATGCATCGGGGCGCGATACGATTCTGGCGAACCAACTTGGCACCAAAGCGAAAAATAAAGCGCATGCCAGCGCCGCCATTTATGGTCATTTCGAAGGTGCCAAACGGCACGAGGGCAAGCTGGAAGGCAATATCAGCGTGTTTTGGTTTGACCACGGCTGGTTCTGGTTTATTCCGTTATCAGATGGGGCCACCAGCGTGGGGGCGGTGTGCTGGCCCTATTATTTAAAATCACGTAAAAATTCGCCGCAAGCGTTTTTTATGGATACGATCGCGCTGTGCACGCCGCTTGCCGAACGGCTCAAAAATGCCAAGCTGGTATCGGACGTCACCGCCACCGGCAATTATTCGTATACGTCGCATCGATCAAGCGGAAAAAATTACTTGATGCTGGGAGATGCATTCGCATTTATCGACCCGGTATTTTCATCCGGCGTATTTCTGGCCATGAATAGCGGCTTTGTAGGCGCAGACACTATCGACACCTGCCTGAAAGACCCGCAAAATGCGGCTACGGCATTAAAGAAGTTCGATAAAGTCATGCGCGCCGGGCCAAAGCAATTTTCGTGGTTCATTTATCGCCTCACGTCACCCAGCATGCGTGATCTTTTTATGGAACCGCAAAATACTTGGCGCGTTAAAGAAGCAATATTGGCAGTACTCGCTGGGGATATTTTTAGAGGCACCCCAATCCACGGACGTTTGATGGTATTTCGATGCATTTACTACATAACCAGCTTGATGAACGTGAAACGAAACTGGACAGCATGGCGCAGACGCAAAAAAAACATAGCCGAACTCGTGCCGCAGACGATAGTTACCAACAACTAGGAACTATTTCAGCGGCGGCAGCGTTGATGAATGCGGCACCATCGGTCGTTTCTGTGCGCAGCATGGACGCCGGCCAGATTGCGCAAATGAGTGCGCACGAACTTGGTCGGGTTTTGTTCGTTATCGGCTTTGGCGTCACGGCACCAGATTGTCCGCTTCCGTGTGGGTTTATGAGCGTGGCGTTGCCGGCATTGAGTGGCTCAGCACCTTATGAAGTATGGCTGGCGGATCAGTCCGTTTCTCGGGTTTGCCCTACGCAAACGGATACCATCGCGTTTGCCAAAACCGACCATATCCTGTTCGGTTGCGCATCCATTACGCAGGGCGACAACGATCATCTTGAGCATATTACCGAGGCACTTTATCGGCAAATTTTTGACTGCATGGACACGGCAGGTATGCGGCATTTTTCGCGGGCCTGGCATTATTTGCCTGCGATCAATTCGGCCGAGCAATCACTGGAACGCTATCGACGATTCAGCATGGGTCGGCACGAAGCGTTTGTGGCGAAGGGCCGCCAGATTGAACGCGATGCGCCAGCCGCCTCCGCACTGGGCTCGAAGACGATGCCGAATCAAGCGGCACAACTCGTTATCTATTTTATTGCGACCGCATCGCCGGGCACGCCAATTGAAAACCCTCGCCAAGTCAGCGCCTATAAATACCCGCCGCAATACGGCCCCAAAAGTCCGACGTTTGCGCGGGCATTTTTAGCACCGTCACCACAAGATATTTTTTATGTGTCCGGCACTGCCAGTATTGTCGGCCACGAAACCCTTCACGCGGGCGACGTGCGCGCGCAAACGCGGGAGACGATCGCCAATATTGAGGCGCTTGCTATCGAGGCCGAAAAACGAGGTGCTCAGCAAATAGGCAATGCACATCGAGCAACCCACATCAAGGTTTATGTTCGACACGCGGCCGATATTGACATCGTGCGCGAAGAGGTTGAGGCCGCTTTTGCGGGCGGGCGCCACGCCAAAATTGTCTACTTTGAGGCGGATATTTGTCGTCGCGATTTGCTGGTTGAAATCGAGCTTTTAAATTGTGCGTCGGCACACTTGGGGCGGTGATGCTCGCGCCTCACCGTCCGCGACGACGTGGCGTATCCACCGCAACGCTGGTGCTGATTGCCACTTGTCTGGCTAACCCGTTTGAGTCATCCGCCGCACAATTTCCGCTTTGGGAGGCCGGAATGGGGGCGACGGTATTGCGGTTTTCTGACTATCGTGGCTCGGACGAATTTCGTTCATATCTTTTTCCGCTGCCTTATTTTGTCTATCGCGGCGAGCGCATCAAGATTGATCGCGAAAGCGTACGCGGACAGTTTTTCAAAACAGATCGCATGGAGCTGGACGTCAGCATCAATGGCACCGTGCCGCTAAAAAGTCGTGATAACGCGGCCAGGCAGGGGATGCCTGACCTCGATGCCACGCTTGAAATAGGACCATCGCTGAATACGAATTTGTGGCGCAGTGACGACAGACGTATCAACCTGATTTTAAAATTGCCGGTGCGCGGTGTGATCGCGACCAACCTCAAGCATTTTGATAATGTCGGTTGGCTGTCTCATCCGCAAATTAGCTGGGACGTTAAAAATATAGACTCCACCGGCTGGAACGCCGGCATGTTAATCGGCCCGATCTTCCAAAGCGCTGGCTACAATCAACATTTGTATGGTGTCGCGCCACAATTTGCTACCGCCACTCGCCCGGCTTATCAAAGCAAAGCGGGCTATGGTGGAGCCAATATTATTGGCGGAATTTCAAAACGATTTGGCCGCACCTGGTTTGCGGGGTTTGCAAAATATGATCGGTTAAATAGCGCTGTTTTTGAGAATAGTCCGCTGGTCAAGAAGCGCAGCTATGCGACATTTGGCCTGGCCGTTACTTATATATTTACCGAATCAAAGACGCTGGTTGAGTCTGATGATTAGCATTTCTAAAAATCAGAAATGCGCTGTTCAGGAGGATGTATAAGCATGCGCTTATTTGATGATCGCGATTTTCGTGTCCTTGAAGCTACTGAGCCGACGCCGCCTGCGTCGGCGACACAGCCGCAGCCGCAGGCACCCCACGGGCTGCCGATAGCGACCGCATCGGCCACGCAACCGTCGCAAGACAGCGAATGCACAACCGCGTTAGCGTCGCCTTCAGAAGGCAGGAGCACGGGCATTGCGGCGCATCTTAAATTCACTTACGAAATATCGGCGCTCTATCTAGGCTGGCTGGTGTTTGGCTCGATTTGCCTGACAGCCAGTTTCGTTGCCGGGTTTTTGCGCTATGTTTTACCGCGCAAATTCGGCAATCGATTCGGCCAGCGCATGATCACCATGGGCTTCAAAGTCTTTATGTTGTATCTCGCCATTACCGGCTTGGTGAAATGCGATGTGTCGGCGCTGGATGAACTAAAGCACGAAAAAGGCCTGATTCTGGCGCCCAATCATCCGTCGTTGATTGATGCAGTGCTGGTCATTTCCAGACTGCCGCGGGTGACCTGCATTATGAAAGCCGTGCTGTGGGACAACATTGTTCTCGGCGGCGGCTCGCGGCTGGCGGGTTTCGTGCGCAATGATTCGCAGCCGAACATGGTGCGGGCATCCGTGGCAGCGCTTCGCGATGGCGGCCAGCTGCTGATGTTTCCGGAAGGCACGCGCACGGTAGAGCAGCCGATCAATCCGCTAAAAGGCGCGATCGCACTCATCTCAAACAAGTCACAAGCGCCGGTGCAAACCATTTTTATCGAATCCAATACCGAATTCTTGGGCAAACGTTGGCCGACACTGAAGAAGCCAACCTTTCCGCTGCACTACCGCGTAACGCTTGGCAAACGATTCGACCCGCCAGGCAATGACGACGAAGATGGCAAAATACTGAGCAACAAAGTTTTCGTTGCCGAGCTCGACGCTTATTTTCGGTCGTCGCTCACCTCAATTGTTGCCATCGGCCCGCGAGCGCCACCTACCTCGCTCAGCAACAAAAGCACAAATTCCCCGCCCTCTCACCTCGCCCAATAATTGAACATGCAACAGCAGCGCTCTCACACTCATCTGGTGCTTATCCCCAGCTATAACCCCGGCGTCAAGGTGCTGGAAACCGTCACGGCCGCGCGCGCGAAATGGAACCCCGTCTGGGTGGTGATAGACGGCTCGACCGACGAAAGCGTCAAACTGCTCCATGATTTAGCCGCGACAGATTACGGGCTTGAGGTGTTCGAGCTTCCATTCAATCAGGGTAAGGGGGCTGCCGTGTTGAGCGGTGCTATCATTGCAAAATCGCGCGGGTTTACGCATGTTTTGACGATGGATTCCGACGGTCAGCATCCGGCAAATTTGATTCCAGAATTCATGTCCGCATCGACCCACGATCCCGGGGCACTGGTGTTGGGCAAACCCATTTTTGATCACCATGCGCCGCGCATTCGTGTGCAGGGCCGGCGCATTTCCAACTGGTGGGCGAATCTTGAAACCTTATGGCAAGGCATCGGCGATTCGCTTTACGGATTTCGTGTTTATCCGATTGCCGCGCTGATTGAAACGATGCAATCGTCGCGCTGGATGCGGCGCTTCGATTTCGATGTCGAGGTGGTGGTGCGGCTGGTATGGAGCGGTTTGCGTCCGATCAATATTGATGCGCCGGTTAAATATTTTTCAGCTGAAGAGGGCGGCGTATCGCATTTTAAATACGGCCGAGATAATGTATTGTTAACCGGTATGCATATCCGATTGTTTGGCGCGTTTTTGCTGCGGCTGCCGCTATTGATTGGTAAACGCGTGCTGCAATTAAGCGGCGGTCCGCGCAAGTAATGTTGATGCAGCCGCTTGAGCCAAACAACTGGAGATAGGAAATAAGAAATGCAGGCAACTAATCCCCACGCAAATCCTGATTCCACGCTGGATTCCCGTCAATATGATGTCGCCATTATCGGCGGCGGGCTGGCCGGTTTGACGCTTTCGCTGCAACTAAAACAAGCCTTTGCAGATTTAAAAATTCTGGTACTTGAGCGGCGCGAACACCCCGTGCCCGAGGCGGCGCACAAAGTAGGCGAATCGTCTGTCGAAATTGGCGCGCATTATTTTGAAACCGTGCTGGGACTTAAAGACCATCTTCAACAGCATCAGTTGAAAAAATTTGGTTTCCGTTTTTTCTTTTCCGATGGTGCAACCGATATCACGCAAGTGACTGAACTAGGCGCCAGCATGGTCTTGCCTACGCCAAGCTATCAAATTGATCGCGGTATTTTTGAAAACACCTTGGCTGAAATTGCGCAGAAAAAGGGCGTTACGTTCCTTGACGGCGCGATGGTCAAGCAATTTAGTATGGCCACTCAAGACGATTCACACACGATTGAGTTTGAACATAAAAACCAGCGCCATGTGATCTCCTCGCGCTGGCTGATTGACGCGGCCGGCCGTGCGGGCATGATTAAACGCAAACTGGATTTGCAGGAATCCAATGAACACAATGCCAACGCGGTGTGGTTTCGTATCAGCGAAAAAATTGACATCAACAACTGGTCGAAAGACAGCGCGTGGTTGAATCGCTGTAATCCGCCAAATCGTTGGCTGTCCACCAATCACCTGTGCGGCGAAGGCTATTGGGCATGGCTGATTCCACTCGCCTCGGGCTCACACTCGGTCGGGATTGTGGCCGATGCAGAATTGCACCCGATCGAGACCATGAACACGTTTGAAAAAGCGATGACCTGGTTTGAAAAACATCAGCCCTTGTTGTTCAAAGAGCTCGACGTAAAACGCGAAAAATTACAAGACTTCGCATTTTTCAAGCGATTCTCATACGGCTGCAAACAGGTTTTTTCCGGCAAACAACGCTGGGCGCTGACGGGTGAAGCGGGATTGTTTCTGGATCCTTTTTACTCGCCCGGCAGCGACTTTATCGCGATCGGCAACACCTACATCACCGAACTGATTCGTCAGGACCGCGCCAACGGCCCGGTCGAGATGTATGCAGGCATTTTTGAGCAAGTCTATTTTCAGCTTTATCAAAACATGCTCACGCTGTACGAAGGCCAGTACAAATTATTTGGTGACCCAGAAGTGATGCCGGTGAAGGTCATTTGGGATTACACCTACTACTGGGGCGTCATGTGTCAGCTGTTTTTCCAGAATCGCCTGACCGACATTATCACCATGAGCCGCATGCAAAACGAGCTGGCGAATGTGCAGGCGCTGAATATTGCGATGCAAAAATTTTTGCGACAGTGGGGCGAAATCAGCGAGAAAAAGAATCCAATGCAAATGCTCGATCAGGCTAGCCTGCCGTGGTTTGCCGAGCTGAATCGTGGCTTGCGCGATACCTTGAGCGTCGAAGAATTCAGCGCGCGGATGAAAACCAACCTGACCCAACTTGATGATTTGGCCAAGGAAATCATCATGCATGCAGTTAGCGATTACCCAACGATTGACACCACTGAAATCGCTGCACTGCTTAAACTTGATCGCCATGCGCTGGCCGCTTCAGCGCAACCAGCGATGCTGTTTCCGAAAGCCGCCTAAATTTAAATTATCAAACACTAATATTGGCGGGCTTTTTGGAGCATTTTTGCTCGATGAAGCCCGCTGATATTGGTGTTCACGTTTTTTTAAACCTGGCTTGATTGCCTTCTTACGCTTTCAGCAACTTCAACCGTTTCAGCTTCCTCATTACCCCAATCCCTTCAGCTCCAATTTTCGCTTTAAATTGCCAACCTGAACATGAAACCAAATACAAAACTTTCGCACTTGGGTCGCACGGCGGTTAACGCGCCCGGCACCGTGAATGTGCCCCTGCATCGCGCCTCGACGGTGTTGTTCGACAATGTCGCACACCTGCATGACACGCAGGCGCGTTGGGAGCAGGACGAGCAAATTCCGACCTATGCCATCTTCAATATGCCGCAGTCGCTGGCGCTGGAAAATGCCGTGGCTGAAATTGAAGGCGGCTACCGTGCCGTCACTTATCCGAGCGGCTTGGCGGCGGTGGCAGGGGCGCTGCTGGCAGCAGTAAAGTCAGGCGACCATGTGCTGATGACCGACAGCTGCTACGGTCCGGGGCGCAAGTTTTGTGAATCATTTTTGACGCGCATGGGGGTCGAAACCACTTATTACGATCCGCTGGTTGGGGCGGGTATTAGCGCGCTGATGCGCCCGAATACCACCGTTGTTTACACCGAAAGCCCGGGCTCACACACCTTCGAGATTCAGGACATTCCGGCTATCGCCCGCGCCGCACACGAAAAAAATGCCATCGTCATCATGGACAATGCGTGGGCAACCGGGCTGTATTTCAACGCGATTGCACACGGCGTCGATATGGTGGTGCAGCCCGCGACCAAATATTATGCGGCGCATTCTGATGTTCTGATTGGCCTCGTCATTGCCAACGAGCGCACCTGGCCCATGCTTAAAAAATCCACTTATGAATTAGGTCAGCGCGCCTCACCTGATGATTGCTTCCTGACCTTGCGTGGCTTGCGCACCATGGGCATTCGCCTCAAACACCATCACGAATCAGCGCTGAAGGTGACGAAATGGCTGCAAACTCGGCCGGAAGTAAAACGCGTTCTCTACCCCGCGCTGGAAAGCGATCCGGGTTACGCGCTGTGGAAACGCGACTTTTCCGGGGCCACGGGCTTGTTCAGCGTTGAGCTTAAGCCTTGCTCCGATGCGCAAATCGCTGCGATGATTGACGGCTATGCGTTTTTTGGGCTGGGCTATTCGTGGGGTGGATTTGAAAGTTTGGTGGTGCCAGCAGATCTACGCTATGGCCGTAAAGTGGCACCGTGGCACGGCGGGCCGCTGGTGAGATACAGCATCGGGCTGGAAGATACGGATGATTTAATTCGCGATTTGGAAGCCGGTTTTGAACGCTTGAATGGTTAACCTCAAGCCGCCAACGACGGCTCAAGCGCAGCCCGCCTTCCGCTTCATCGACGCCACACTCTCTCAACACCACAACATCAAACAACGCCACCCCACGCCAACCAAAGCCTCATGTTTAAAGCCATTCGCGTCACTGTCCTGCTGCTGATTCTGGTTGTCGTTGCTGGCGTGACGTGGATGACTAAATATCGAGCGCTGAAATGGGACAGCACGCTCGACGTGGTGATCTACCCGATCAACGCCGATAAAACCGAGACCACAGGCGCCTATATCGCGAGCCTCAAACGCGAAACCTTTCAGCCGATTGCAACCCTGATGCAAGAAGAGGGAAAACGTTACGGCATCGCCACCAATGAACCCATCCGAGTGTGGCTGGCCCCAGAGTTGGATGCAACGCCTCCTGCGCCGTCGTTCAACGGCAATGTTTTTTCGATCATGATGTGGAGCCTGAAGCTTCGCTTCTGGGCCTGGCAACACGATCAGTTCGATGGCACCAAACCGAATATCCGACTGTTTGCGCTGTTTCACGACCCCGCGCGCACGCCTGTGTTGGCGCACTCACTGGGCTTGGAAAAAGGCATGCTGGGCGTGGCTAATGTGTTCGCATCACAACGCCAGGCGGGCAGCAACAACGTCGTGCTGGCCCACGAAATGCTGCATACGCTGGGCGCGACCGATAAATACGATTTGCAAACCACGCTACCGATTTTCCCTGACGGGTATGCCGAGCCTCAAAAGACGCCAAGATACCCGCAAGACAGCGCGGAGCTGATGGGCGGACGTATCCCGATCAGTGATGCGCGCGCGGAAATTCCTGACGATCTCACGCAATGCGTCATTGGGGCGGCCACGGCGCGCGAATTACGCTGGCTAAAATAGCGAAGGCTTCCCGCGAAGCGCGCCACCTAATTTGGATTAGAACGCGAGCTGCAACGGGGTTTGCGTAAACTGCCCACGTTCATCATCTATCGACATGCGTCAAAAACGTTCACCCTATGAACACATCAAAGATTAGCCTCCGCGTCGCACACGAGAGCGACCAACCCGCGCGCTCGATGGGACAAAAAGAATTCAATCGGCTCGTCAATCAGATCGAGACCGGTCGCGAATCGCTTGCACAATGGCGAGCGTTCGCCCTGAATTACGAGCAAAAACTGGCGAGCGATTACGATCCGCAATGGCGTATTTTCCAATCGCGGCAGGCGGATCTGGTGCGCGCATTGGACGAGGCACTGGGCCGAGTGCTCGGCACTAAAATCTTGACAAAATCGGAGCAGAAGGCGGTTAAAGATGTCATCTGCGAAATGGCCGAACATCTGGTGGCGGACACCGGCGACCAGACGCTGGAGCAGATCTACAACAAATACAGTGATGTTGAGTTTGCAGCGCGCCAGGCGACCGCGCTGGAGCACATCAAAGCAAACGCCGCCGAGATTTTTGGGGTGGCACTCGACAATGCCGACGAGCTAGATTCGTTCGACGATATTACGGCACAGCTTCAGCGGCAGGTAGAGGCGGAACGCCAGCGACGAGCAGACGCGGCCACCGGCCACGGTACGCAGCGCAAGACCGGCAAGCAGGCCAACAAGCAAAACGCAACACAAAAAGCGGCCGCGGCAAAGCAGGACGCCGCAGAAATCGAAGCCAGCCTGTCGCTACGGGAAATCTATCGCAAATTGGTCAGCGCGCTCCATCCTGATCGCGAACCCGATCCGACAGAACGTGCGCGCAAAACCGCGCTCATGCAACGCGTCAATGAGGCCTACGAAAAACGAGACTTGCTCCAATTGCTTGAGCTACAAGTCGCGATCATGCAAATCGATGAACGCGCGATGGCCGCAGTGTCTGAAGATCGGCTTAAACATTTCAACAAGATTTTGCAGGAGCAGTGGTTTCAACTTCAGCACGACATCATGCAAGTGCAGATGCCGTTTCGCGAGCAGTTGGGATTGGGCTTGCACCAGAATTTATCGCCAAAAGTTATCATGCCGCGATTACTCAAAGCTATCGCTGAACTAAAGCGAAATACCGCCGCGCTGGAAAGAGAAATTAAAGCATCCGCCAATCTCGCCGCCTTTAAGCGGCGAGCGCAGGACTATAAGGACGAACTGAAAACGCGCTAGATACTAAGCAAAAATCGTAATGCTAGATATTTAAGTATGATAACGCTAATACTTTGCTGTTAATCGCCCACTCACGGTATGCGGCAAAGCATTTTATAAGTACGCCATTCGGCGATCATCTTGACGGCGAAATGCCCTGGAGCCCGCGCCCAGCCTAGAGTTTTAAAGTGGAACATGTGCAGTTGAGTATCCATTCATCATCACCCGCCGTTGGATCAGTCGATTCGGTAAATTACGTTCAAATATTAGGAGCAAGTTATGAGCTATTTTCGTTTGGTCCGTTGTTTGGTGCGTTGCTTGGTACTTTCACTCGCCGCCGTTTCCGGCTCGGGTTTTGTAAACGCGCAATCTGATCCGATGCCCATTCAAGAGGCGGACAAATATTTTCGCCCGGTGCTGGTGGTGCCACCCGCGTTTCCCAAATTGGAACTCGCCCGTAAGCCTGAAGTAGAAATTCGCGTAAGCGG
>JANYGV010000148.1 GCA_025359285.1 Burkholderiales bacterium | reverse complement strand
GTGGGGGTCTTCGGCAGTTTCGCATTTGGCGTGATGTTTACGGTGAATCGCGACCCATTCCTTGGTCACCATACCCGTTGTTAACCATAACCAGAAGCGGAAAAAATGGCTCGGAATCGCGTGCAGGTCGAGGCCGCGATGCGCCTGCGCACGGTGAAGGAAAATGGTGACGGCGGCAATCGTCACGTGCGTCAAGCCCAACGTCACCACGATATAACCCCACCATGGCAGATCGATCAAACCGTTCAAAAAAGAAATGTCCAACTAAATCTCCTGAATAAAAAACGTTACTGGATTGCCGATAAATTTTACGCTGAAACGTTTTCAGCAATCCTGCTATTTGCCTTAGATGGGGTCAAAGACACAAAAGTTTTAGAGCTTACGTGGTTGACTAGGGTGCCCGGTTTGTGTGGGTGTTGGTGTTTTCCTGCGAATTTTCATTTCCGCCTGCGATTACGTTTTTTACGCGGTTATCGGTGACTTGGATGTCGCGTTGCTGAGCGGGTATTCGCACCCCTGCTTTTTGAAACTCACGCCAAATTTCTAGCAGTAGATCAGATCGCAGCACGGATTGGCCTTGATTCTCGTCGCTGATCCACACCGTCAGTTCAAGCTCGATGCCGTTCTCGCCTAAGCGGGTGACGAGCACCAGCGGTTCTGGGTTTGCCACGACGCGCGCATGGGCTTTGGCCGCTACCGACAAAACTTGTATCGCGGTATCCAGATCACTATCGTAGGAAATAGTCACGTTTGATTTGACGGCCACCGAGCGATCTGCAAACGCGTGGTTAATGACTACGTTGGTGATAAGTGTGTCATTGGGGATAATGGCGTCCGTACCATCAAAGCCCTTGATAACGGTATAACGCGAGCGAATTGCAGCGACCAAGCCGTGCCGCGAATCGACGGTGACTAAATCGCCCAACCGCACCGAGCGGTCCAGCAAAATAATAAAACCCGAGACGTAGTTGCTCGCGATTTTTTGCAGGCCGAACCCCAAGCCCACGCCCAGCGCACCGCCGAATACCGACAACATAGTCAGATCAATGTTCACCAATTGCATGGCGATCAAGAGGCCAAACACCAGCGAAAGCGCGCGCAGAACTTTGGTGATGACCACGCGCGAACTCATGTCAACGGTGGCCGCCGTCATGATACGCTTTTCAATCAGCCCTGACAGACCTAGTGCGACAAAGACCGTGACCGTGGCGGATAAAACGGCCTCAATGACTTGGCGTAGCGTCACGGTCTGCTTGCCGATCGGGAACTGGATTTCCTGCAGCGCCAGCAAAATATCAGGCAGGGCCCCGGTCAAATGCAGTGCAGCAAATCCCCATGCCGCGAATGCAATAAATCGCTCAAATGATTTTAGAAATGCGCTCGGCGGAATCAGGTGCCGCAGCAAATAAACGGCCAACCGGATCACTGCAAATGAAGCAATCAGCGGGATGGCAATATTGAGCAGTGGGGCGGGATAAAACTTGATCAGCGCGAGTCGGGTGAGCCACGCCAGAATTAAAAATAGCAGCGGGAACGCAATCCGGTTCGCGCCACCTGCGCCAATTTTTCGTATGCCTCGATCCAGATTCTCAGGCAGCCTGGCGCGGAGTGTGCGTGCGATCAGCCAGGCAAAACTGCCTGCGATGGCCAACAATCCGAGTTGCACCGCGCCCTGCGTCGACGCCAACGAATGCAAAATCGCGTCTAAATCAAAACCTGCAGGGATCATTTGCCGGTGGGTTTGCGCGCGGTGGTTGTTTTCTTGGACGTGGTTTTGGCGACAGCGGCTGTAGTCGCTGATTTGGCACTTGTTTTGGCTTTTGGCGCTGTTTTGGGTGCCGCTTTATTATTGGTTTTGCGTGTCTTGGGCGTGCTCAACGTCTTTGCCGCGTCCGCCTTGCCGGTTTTAGCCACGGTTTTAGATTTTGATTTGGCAATCGACAGCGCGGTGCGTTTGGACTTTGTGGCATTGTCATCAGCGTCGGCGTCGGCAGATTCCGCGTCAGCTTTGGCGGGCGCTTTGGGGCCGTTTTTTGCTGCTGCCTTGGTTGCGCCTGAACGTACTAACAGTGCGGCGAAAAAGCCATCGGTGCCATGCGTTTGCGGGGACAGGCGCAGGTATGGGTTCATGCCGAGCAGGTCAATTTTTTGACGCTTGAAAACGTCGTCCGCCGAGACCAGTGTGAAATCAGCATGGGTGCTGAGAAATGCCTCAACAATCATCTCATTTTCTTCCCGCAGCAGGCTGCAAGTGGCATACACCAGATGGCCGCCCGCCGTGACGAGTTTAGCGGCGGCGTTAAGAATCGAGGTCTGTTTGACATTCAGTTCGGCCAACCCCGCCTCGGATTGGCGATATTTCAGATCCGGGTTGCGT
>JANYGV010000115.1 GCA_025359285.1 Burkholderiales bacterium | reverse complement strand
TCAATTCCGTTCGCGCTACCTGCGTGCGCGACTGTGCTTCCCGCGCCTGATCGCGCAGGCGTTTGCGCTCCTGCACGCTGCCCTGGATGAGTAAGCCCAGCACGCGCAGCTCTGATTCAGATAAACGCGCCTCGACTGCGCCGCCTGTAGCAGTGTTAGCAGTATTAGCGGTTGCGCCGGATGCGCCCGAAGCACCCGACACAATAGGCTCAATCAATGCGGCCAGTTCAGCATCGTCTGCGGCCAGCGTCGCCGCAGGTGTGTTACTGGGTGCAGGTAACGCTAGTAGGAGCGCCAGCTTGATGCGATTGAGTTCAGATTTTTCAGAATTGAAATCCGCGCGGGCTTTTTCCTTTTCCAATGCCAATTCAGTCGGTGCCAGTTTTTTTGCTTGCAGTAAAAAACCCGGCAGCGCGTCCGACGCCGAAGGTGTTGCGGGCTGCATGATGACGGCCGATTCGAGCGGCGGTTTGCGGTCAATTTTAGTGGGTTCCAATACACACCCTGTGAGACATCCCGACAGTCCGACAAACGCGGCGACCATCAGCAAGGCTAATCGAATCTGGATCGAATCCTCACCGACCAAGCGAATGCACGCATCAAGCGGCTGGGGTAAACGCATCTGAATTTTTTGCATAGGTCGCATATTTTCAATTGTTAAACAGGAGCGAAAATTTGAGGATGAGCGCATTTGGATTTTTATTAATTTTAAAAAGTGATTACAAAGTAGCCAAGGGTTGCTTCGGCAGCATCACCCGAAAACGCGCACCCGTTGAGGCGATTGAGGTCACCGTGCCCTGATGCATCTCGACATAATCCCGCACAATAGCCAGACCCAAACCGGTTCCCTTGGTGCCAGCTTGCAGCGCGGTTTTGCTTCGATAGAAAGGATCAAAAACCTTTTCACGTTCTTCAGCGGAAATACCAGGGCCGTCGTCAAGCACCTCGAGAATCGCTGTCTCCTGGCGTTTGCCGAGACGGATGAGAATAGTGCCGCCGATGGGCGAATATTTGATCGCGTTTGACAGCAGATTATCGATCACGACGCGGAGTTTCGCCGCATCGCCCATCATGCTCGTTTTGTCGCATTCACGATGAACGGTTAAAGATTTCGCAATTACCGCCATTTTTTGCGCGTCGACGACATCATCGATCAAATCTTTTAATTGCAGCGGCTTCAGATCGAGCGCCGTTTTTTGCGCGACACGGTTTGCGGATTGTGATTGTGAATGCGAATAAGTGAGCAGATCTTGGATCAGCTTTTCAAGGGTTAGCGAGTTCTGTTTCAAGATCCTGGTGACCTCGCGCTGCTCATCGTTAAGCTGCCCGACAACCTCATCATTGAGCAAATCAGAACCTTCGCGCAGTGCCGTGAGGGGCGTCTTCAGCTCATGCGAAACATGCTGAAAAAAACGCGTTTTTTGATCCTCCAGCGAGATCAGGCGCTGGCGGAGCCAATCCAGCTGCTCGCCCAGCTTCTCAATATCGCGCGGGCCGGACACGATGATTTTTTGCGAAAGCTTGCCTTCGCCCAGTCGATTGATTGCATCATCCAATTCCCGGATTGGTCGCGCCAGCAAATACGCAAAACCCGCAATTAGCAATAACGCGGACGGCACAATCATCAACATTTGCGTAAATACCTGATGTTTTGATTTAGCCGAATAGGTGCGCAAATTTTCGGTTTCGCGATCAATCATCTGATCAGCCAGATCGGTCAATGTCTGGGTACGCCGGGTCAGCTCGACAAAATCTGCCTCAAGCTGGCGGGACAATTGCGGTGATGAGTTCTTGGTGGTCAGCGATACAAATACCGCATTTTCAGTGGTCCTGATCGCCTCGGTGGTGGGGCGCATATCGGCAGCGGAGGGCAGCTCGGTGAATTGCGCCAGAACGCCCAAAAACGCTTCCCGTGATTTTTTATAGCTTTCGACCATATCGGCCTCGCCCGCGACCGCATAGAAGCGGGCAGAACGTTCAAGGGCCTGAGTCAGGTTGGTTAGCTGCCGCGCATTTTGGGTGGCCTGTGCAGCGTTGTAAACCGCGCGCTGACTCAGCTCGGAGAGCCGATCGAGTGCGATGTAGTTGGAGATCAAACCACCGGCCAGCGGCAAGGACGCAATAATAAATCCCGCCAGCAATAATGCCAAAAATGAGCTGGGATAGCGAAGATCAATGCGACGTGAGCGTGCGCTTGATAGCAGGTTTTGGGTGTCCGATAGCGCCGCCGAATCTTCTGCTGACCGATCAGCCGCTACCGTGTCGGGACCGTCCATCGCGCTGTACGTATTTTCATCGAACGCGGTATCCGCCGTATTCAGGGCACGCTGGGACATAAAGAATCCATAGTCATCTAAATGGGTCGCCGTCGCAAAATAAACAAGCATGAAAGCTTTATCACACGATCAACGTTCTTCGCTATTATCGGCGCTTTCCAATGGGTTGGGGCGTGCTGAACGTGAGCTTGGGTGATACCATCATGACACTTCAATATCGACAGGTTTCAACATGGCCCAATACGAATCAGATGTGACAAAATTTATCCGTGAATTGCTGGATAAAAATCCTGAGCTGCGAGAACAGCAAAAACAAAATCGTGCCACCTGGTGGGACAAAAAACTCGACCTCGAACAGATTAAACGCAACGAGGAAGCCGAGGCACCAAAACAGCCCTACGCATATTTCCCATTGCCCAAAGCCTAGCAGGGGCGGGCACTTTCAAGCAATTTTGTCTCAAAAAGCCCTTCCAGCTTAGTGGTTAAGCCGGTGAGGCTATCAAGACGGGCTTTGAAGCCTCTGGCTGTCCTTCAAGCTGCTCGTTTTGTTTCGCTCGGTGCTGCTGCGAACGTCCCAAAAATACGCCCACGCCGACCATCAGCAAAGCGAACGGAATCGCCATCAGCGCCATGCTCGCTGTACCAAAGCCAAAGGTTCTGGTACCTGCATGGATCCAGGTCGACGTGACATCACCGCCGCGAGAAATCAACGTATCCATGACATTTTTGGCTTTGTAGCGCTCTTCGCGGCTGACCACCGTAAATAAAATCTCGCGTGCCGGTTTGCTGATCGCAAATTCCATGGAGCGGCGAATGACCGTACACACGGCGATTACTGCGAGCGTCGGAACCAAGGCCGTGTAGCCCAGTGAAATCACGGCTAACGCGGGCAACGCCACCAGACAAAACACCAATCCTGCCCGGCGCACCAGCGCGCTGGTAATGAAAACCTGCAATATGAGTGTGACCGTATTGACCGCTAAATCGATATGCGAAAAAAGCTGTATTCGCTCAGCCGATGAGGCAATGGTTTCCGATACCAGGCGTAATTGTTCCAGATAGAAATAAGTTCCCAACGCTTGGCCCAGAAAAATATAGCCGCCAATGGCCAACAAATAAGGCGATTGAAACGCGAGTTTCAAACCATCAAAAATGCCGCCTCCGAGCGCGCGCTCTTTGGCGGCCTCGACCACGCGC
Organism: Burkholderiales bacterium; assembly: GCA_025359285.1. Classification (GTDB taxonomy): domain Bacteria; phylum Pseudomonadota; class Gammaproteobacteria; order Burkholderiales; family Usitatibacteraceae; genus UKL13-2. Next base: position 14,385 of record JANYGV010000115.1, on the reverse strand, counting down.
TCAGCATCGGTCATGCCCGCGCGTTGCGTGGCCCAACGCCCCAAGCCAATCAGGCAGGCAATCGCGCCACCTAATAGCAAGGCCGAGATCAGCAGTAAATTCGGCACCCCTAATTCTTTTGCCAGGATGGCGGTCAGAATCGGCCCCACCATCGCGCCAAGGCTGCCGCCCGCGGCAATCCCGCCAAATAAGCGCGTCGCGCGATCCGCATTAAAAACGTCGGTCATGAAGCTCCAGAACACGCTAACTACAAAATAATTAAAGACCGATAACCAGATGTAGAAAGCGCCCGCGATGAAGACTTTATCGACCACGGGTGAACGCATTGCGACGAAGAACAGCAATAAATTGACAATGAAAAAAATATAGACGACAGGCAAAAATATCCGTCGTGGCCAGCGCGATGAGATCCACCCGAATAACGGCGTAATGACCAGCATGCCGATAAACGTGCCGGTCCACAGCCACGGCAAATTTTTTAGCCCGCTTTGAATGCCCATCTCTTCGCGCACCGGGCGCAGCACGTAATACGCACACAACAGAAAAAAGAAATAGAAAAATGCCCACGTAAATGCGGGCCATTCCTCTTTTTTAATATCGATGATTTCTGTCAGTTTCAAGTGTGGTTCCGTGGATGTGTTCGACCGAGTTTAGCGTCAGAGAGTGTAGCCCGAATAGATTTACGCGAACAAGCCCAGCAATCCATCGAGGCCAACATGGTTGAACGCGACGCTGGCCTGCGCGCGGACAATAGGTTTAGCGCGATAGGCAACCGATAAGCCCGCTTCAGCCATCATCGGCAAATCATTCGCGCCATCACCTATCGCGATAATTTGCGATTGATTTAGGTTGAGCCGCGCGGCAATATCCCGAACATGCTGCGCCTTCGCACGTTCGTCACACAATGCGCCCAATACGCGGCCCGTGAGCTTGCCATCGATTGCTTCCAACGTGTTGGAGAATGCAAAATCAAAACCCAAGCGAGCTTTTAATTTTTCCGTGAAAAACGTGAAGCCACCAGAAACCAAGAGTAACGTGATGTTGTGCTTTTTAGCCACCTGCATGAGATTTTCCGCACCCGGTGTGAGCTGCAAACGCTCACCATAAACCCGCTCCAGCGTGCTCTCAGGCAATCCGGCCAGTGCGGCCACACGTTGCCGCAAACTGGTCGGCCAGTCAATCTCGCCGCGCATGGCCGCTTCTGTCACCGCCGCAACCTCCGCCTTCTTGCCCGCATAATCCGCCATTTCATCAATGCATTCGATAGTAATGAGTGTCGAATCCATGTCGCTAGCAACCAGCTTGAAGTCACTAAATTTTTGATGCGCATCGACAAAAGCGAAGTCGAGAGCGGCTTTTTCGCAATACGATTTCACGTTATCCACAGTCGCTGCATCCACCTCTGTCAATCGAAACGCCTGATGCGAAAATAACCCATCAATTTTTTCGATGGCATTGGCGCGCGCGATGGCGTGCAGCGATTTTAAGTCGTGCGTTTCGATATCGTGGGCTTGGATGATGAGGTGTTTGGCGGTCATAAAATTTACGTTAATAACGTAGCATGGAAGGAGCGAAACGAATTCTAGGTTTAACGTAGTCCCATGGGCGTCCAACCCGGAATACGACCACCGGAAGTTCCCTTGGGACGCGTTGCTCCTTCCGGGCTACAACGAATATCCACGGGCATCAACAACCACAAATGCTCTAAAACACCCGTCGACACTAGAGCTTGAAGTTTATGCGCACGCCTACGCCGCTAATTCCCGCAATATCTGCTTAATCTCCACCACCCGCAATTTCACATCCGCAATCGGGCGATCAATGCGTAGCTTGTCTTGGCCTGCTAGTCGATACTGCTTTTTCTTCTGAATCAGCGCAATAATTTTTTGCGGCTCAATCGTTGTATCGGGACCGAATTGCACCGTGATGGCATTAGCACTCGCATCAATTTTAATCAGATCCAGTGGCTTGCCGAGTAAACGTAAACGATGCGAATCCACCAGTGTTTGCGCGGGCTCAGGAATCAGGCCGAAACGATCCACCAGCTCCTCTTGAAGTTCATTGAGCACGTCTTCAGATTCGCAATTGGCGAGACGTTTGTAAATCACCAAGCGCTCATGGGTGTCGCCGCAATACGATTCCGGCAGCAATGCGGGCGTGTGTAGATTAATTTCTGTGGCAACGTTGAGCGGCTTCATTAAGTCAGGTTCTTTGCCGGCTTTCAACGATTTCACGGCGATGTTGAGCATGTCGGTATACATCGTAAAACCAATATCGTGAATGCCGCCTGACTGTGAATCGCCCAGCACTTCGCCTGCGCCGCGAATTTCCAGATCGTGCATCGCAAGATAAAAACCTGCTCCCAAATCTTCCATCATTTGAATCGCTTCGAGACGTTTTTTGGAGTTGCTGGTGAGCGCTTCTTCCGGTGGCGTGAGCAAATACGCATACGCCTGATGGTGCGAGCGCCCAACGCGGCCACGCAACTGATGCAATTGCGCAAGGCCAAATTTATCGGCGCGGTGAATCAGAATCGTATTCGAGGTCGGCACATCGATCCCGGTTTCGATAATGGTTGAGCACAGCAGCACGTTTGATTTTTGATGATAAAAATCGCGCATCACGCGCTCCAGCTCGCGCTCCGGCAATTGGCCGTGCGCAATCGCGATGCGCGCTTCGGGAATTAATTTTTCCAGTTTCTCGCGCTGGTTTTGAATGGTCTCAACTTCGTTGTACAGATAATAAGCCTGACCGCCGCGTTTTAATTCACGCAGAATCGCTTCGCGAACGATGCCGTCCGACAACGTATTCACAAAAGTTTTAATCGACAAACGCCGCAGGGGTGCAGTGGCAATTACCGAGAAATCGCGTAAGCCTTCGAGCGACATCGCCAGCGTGCGCGGGATCGGCGTAGCCGTCAGTGTTAACACATCGACTTCCGCGCGCAGCGCTTTGAGCGCTTCTTTTTGGCGTACACCAAAGCGATGTTCTTCGTCGATGATGACGAGCCCTAAATTTTTAAACACCACATCTTTTTGAATCAGCTTGTGCGTACCGATGGCAATATCCGCCGTGCCGTCAGCTAACGCTTTCAAGCCTGCGCTGGTTTCTTTGGCTGAGCGGAACCGTGAAAATTCCACGATCCTCACCGGCCATTCGGCAAAGCGGTCTGAAAAATTTTGAAAGTGTTGCTCCGCGAGCAAGGTAGTTGGCACCAATATCGCAACTTGTTTGCCCGCATTCACGGCGATGAACGCCGCCCGCAACGCAACTTCGGTTTTACCAAAACCCACGTCCCCGCACACCAGGCGGTCCATCGGTTGGCCACTCGTCATATCGGCCATCACGGCCTTGATGGCGGTCGCTTGATCGGGCGTTTCTTCGAACGGGAACGTAGCGGAGAAGGCGTCGAATTCGTTAAGCTGCAGTGGAAACGCAAACCCTTTCCGCGCTGCGCGGCGTGCGTAAAGATTCAGTAATTCGGCTGCGGTATCGCGCACTTGCTCAGCGGCGCGACGCTTGGCTTTGTCCCATTGGCCTGAGCCCAAGCGATGCAGTGGCGCGTTTTCTGGGTTGGCGCCGGTGTAACGTGAAATCACCGAAAGCTGCGAGACGGGCACGAATAATTTATCTCCGCGATCATAATGCAGTTCCATAAATTCCATATTGCCTTCGCCCAGATCCATGTTGACCAAGCCGACGTAACGACCAATGCCGTGTGCGCTGTGAACGACCGGATCACCCAGATTTACCTCGGCCAAATCACGCAACATGCCGTCGGCATTCACCTTCGATTTATCGCGGCGGCGCGTCTGTTTTACTTCGGATGCGTATAGCTCGTTCTCGGTGACGATGGCTAGATTTTCATCGCCGATAATAAAGCCGGATTGTAGCGGGGAGGCGACAATGACCAGCTTCTCCAAGCTGGAATTGAATGCCTGAAACTCAAGCACTGGCGCGGCGTTTAGGCCATTTTCGGCGAGAAATTGGGTAATCGTTTCGCGCCGTCCCAGCGTTTCGGCATTGATTAAAATGCGGCCATCAAAACCGGTCACAAATGCGCGAAAACGGGCAATCGGATCGGTTGCTTTGCGGTCAACTTCAATGGCGGCAAGTGACGTTGCGGCAGCGAAATTGTTGTCGAGTTTTTTGAATCGATTGAGTCCCGCAAATAATTCATTGGTCGGCAGAAAAATATCGGCGGGTGGTAACAGCGGATGATCTTTGTCGCCGCGCAACAAGTCATAGCGCGACTTGGTATCGGCGTAAAAAATATCTGCGCTGGCTTCCAGATCGCCGTGGACAAATATGTTTGCAGATGAGGGCAAATAATCAAAAACCGTCGCGGTTTTTTCAAAAAACAACGGCAAATAATATTCAATGCCGTTCGGCGCCATGCCGCCTGAAACGTCTTTATACATGCGGCTCTTGGAAGGATCGCCCTCGAAGCGGTCGCGGAACGATTCACGAAAACGGTGTTGCCCTTCTTTGTCCAGCGGAAACTCGCGCGCGGGTAGTAAACGGATTTCATTTACCGGATAAATGCTGCGCTGGGTATCCACATCGAAGGTGCGAATCGCTTCGATCTCGTCGCCGAAAAGATCGATCCGATAGGGTACCGAGCTGCCCATCGGAAACAAATCAATCAGTCCGCCGCGCACCGCGTATTCGCCCGGCGCCATCACTTGTTGGGTATTGGCATATCCGGCGCTGGATAAATCGCTGCGCATGGATTCGAGATTGAGCTTGGTTTTAATCCGCAGATAAAACGAGCGACCCGCCAGATATTCGCGCGGGGCGAGCCGCGTCATCGCGGTGGTCACTGGTACGATACCCACATCAAATGCGCCTTGTGAAAATTGATACAAGGTCGCAAGCCGCTCGCTGATTAGGTCTGGATGCGGCGAAAAATGATCGTAGGGCAACGTCTCCCAATCGGGCAGGCGATGGACGCGCAGCTTGGGCGCGAGCCAGGCGATTTCGGACGTCAGGCGTTCAGCATCTTGTGCATTTGAGGTAACGATGAAGAGCGGAATTCTCGGTGTGGTGATAGCACCTAAGTTTGCAACGCGCGCCAGAAAAAATGAATCGGCAGAACCGTGGGGAGGCATTTAAGACTTTGGAAAAGAGAGGAGTCAAAGGTGACGATAATGAGGTCAGAAAGTTTGGTTTTGCGGGTTGAACTAGGCAACCACCACCGGAATTTTACTCACGCTGCTCGCAATTTTCTCACGCCATGCGGCAGGGCCGGTTTTGTGCACCGCATTCCCTAGCGAATCGACCGCCACAATCACGGGCATATCTTTTACATCAAACTCATAAATTGCTTCCATGCCTAAATCCGCAAATGCCACCAAGCGGGAAGCCTTGATCGCTTTTGAAACCAGATAGGCCGCACCACCGACGGCGATGAAATAAGTCGCGCCCATTTTCTTAATTTCTTCCACCGTCGCGTTGCCGCGTTCCGATTTGCCGATCATGCCGATCAAGCCGGTTTTCTCCAGCATGGGTGCCGTGAATTTATCCATGCGTGAGGCGGTGGTAGGGCCAGCGGGGCCGACGACTTCGTCGCGGACGGCATTGACTGGTCCGACGTAGTAGATGATGCGGTTGGTGAAATCGGTCGGCAATTTTTCACCGCGGTTCATCATGTCTACCAAGCGACGATGCGCAGCATCGCGACCCGTCAAAATCTTACCAGTCAGCAGCACGCGGTCACCCGCCCGCAATTCACCCAATTGCTCGCGGGTGATACCGTCAATATTGACGCGTTTGGAAGTCGATATATCCATCACCAACTCCGGCCAATCTTCTAGCGACGGTGGTGTAAGCACGGCAGGGCCGGAGCCATCGAGCGTGAAATGAATATGGCGGGTTGCCGCACAATTGGGCAAGAGCGCGACGGGCTTGGAAGCCGCATGGGTAGGATAGTCGGTCACTTTTACATCCAGCACGGTAGAAAGCCCACCCAAACCTTGCGCGCCGATGCCGAGCGCATTTACTTTGGTGAATAGCTCTAAGCGCAATTCTTCAGCTCTGCTAGATGGGCCACGCGCTTGCAGCTCATGAATATTGATCGGCTCCATCAATGCCCACTTCGCCATCAGCATCGACTTTTCCGGTGAGCCGCCAATGCCCAGCGACAAGATACCCGGCGGGCACCAATCCGCGCCCATTACCGGCAATTGCTGCAATACCCAATCCACTACGCTGTCGGACGGCAGCAGCATCGCGAACTTGGATTTATTTTCCGAGCCGCCACCTTTGGCCGCGACAATGACGTCTACCGTATTGCCGGGCACCAGTTCAACGTGCGTCACGCCGGGTGTGTTGTCGCCGGTATTTTGTCGTTTGCCGTCCGGATCCGTCAGCATCGAGGCGCGCAGCGGATTATTCACGTCGGTGTAGGCGCGGCGCACCCCTTCGTTGACCATTTGCTCTAACGACATCGTAGCGTCAAAGCGCACATCCATGCCCACGCGAACAAACGCGATGCAAATGCCCGTGTCCTGACAAATCGGGCGATGACCCTCGGCGGCCATGCGCGAGTTAATCAGGATTTGCGCCATCGCGTCTTTTGCGGCGGGTGACTCCTCGCGCTGATAAGCCTCATTCAGCGCCTTAATGTAATCAACGGGATGGTAGTAGCTGATGTATTGGAATGCATCGGCAACTGATGAAATAAAATCTTCTTGTTTGATAATGGTTTGCGAGTTCATGTTGATTCCAATCTAGTGGCTATTCGTTTTTGCCGCATGCGGCATGATCCGATCACAAGCAGCGATCGCCATCGCAGACAGCAAAAAGGTAATGTGAATACTGGTTTGAGCCACCAGCACCTTTTCGTCGTAACTATCAGCATTGATAAACGTTTTGAGCAAATGAATGGATGAAATGCCGATGATGGCGGTGGCGAGTTTTACTTTTAGCACCGACGCATTCACGCTGGACAACCATTCGGGCTGATCCGGATGCTCCTGCAAATTCATGCGCGACACGAATGTTTCGTAGCCACCCACAATTACCATGATTAGCAGATTCGAAATCATGACCACGTCGATCAAGCCCAGCACAACCAGCATGATCACGGTTTCGGTAAGCTTTGTCGGGGGCACGACCGCGCCAGCAATGGTGCCTTTCACGGTCACGCTGTCGAGAATGGCCTGCAGCGCGGTTTGGCTGCCGAATGCCGCCTCCACCAAATGTATCAACTCCACCCAAAAATGGAAAACATACACACATTGCGCCACGATCAGGCCAATGTAGAGCGGCAACTGCAGCCAGCGGCTCATAAAAATAAAATTCGCTAATGGCTTGATAGAGCGCGGTGCTTGGTTGGAGGTCATATTTTCCGAAGTGAAAATTAGAATAGGTAAACCCGGCAAAAATGATTTTGCCGGGTGTGAACAATAACAATATTAAACGTCTGTGACCCCTATATTAACGGCTAACCCAATGCCACTAGTTACGAGGATTTCGCCAACGCAATGGCAGGAGAAATCTCTCGACGCAAAATTTTACCATTCTTGGTTCGCGGGAAATCCTTTGCCAGATAAACCCGCCTCGGTGCTTTATACGCGGCGAGGTGTTGTTGGCCGAATTTGAGCAGCTCATCGGGCGAAATTGCTTGATCAGGTTGTGCGATGACATAGGCGCTGACAATCAATTTATCTTTCTCGATTTCTTCCGCCACACAAGCGCAATCGGCGACGGCGGGATGCGATTTCAAGACGCGCTCCACTTCATAAGGTGAAACGCGATAACCAAAACTTTTAATAATGTCGTCACGCCGTCCTAAAAACCACAGATAGCCGTCTTCATCAATTTTCGCGTAATCGCCAGTGAAAAAATAACCATCGTGTTTATATTTCGCGGTTTCCTCATCCAGATTCCAGTAACGCAAAAATAATCCAGGATCATTCTCGGGCACAGCAATCATGCCCTCTTCGCCGAGGGCAACTTCCGCCAGCGTATCGGGATTCAATAACTTAATCTGGTGCCCCGGCTGCGCAAACCCGGCCGAGCCGGCGCGAATCGGGCGATGCACCGATTGCGACAAGTAATACGAAAATTCACTCATGCCGACGGCCTCAAAAATGTCCATGCCAAAGCGTGTTCGCCAGGCCGCAAGCATGTCGTCAGACAAATGCTCGCCTGCGCTCATGCAGAAACGTAGCGTGGGGACATCTGCGTTTGTCGTCGTGGTTTTTTGCACGATTTGGCGATAGATGGTGGGCACGCCGATAAAGATGGTGGCTTTATGTTTCGCGATCAAGCGCGTCCACAAATTCGCGTCGTTTTTACCTTCGTGCACGATGACAGTTTTGCCGCGATAGAGCGGATCCATCAGGCCAGAGCCGAGCACATACGTCCAATTGAATTTACCTGAATGCAGAATACGATCCACGTTTTTTTTGTCGAAATTAAACCAATATTCCGATGCCGGTTCGCGCCCAATCAAGGCGCGATGCGCATGCAGTACACCTTTTGGGTAACCGGTGGTGCCGGAGGTGTAAACGAGATAAGCGGGATCATCAGCGTGAGTGGCGTGAGGTGCTGAAAACGCGATAATTGCGTTGAGTGCCGGGTCCAAATCCAGCACTGTTAGCGTTGATTTTTCTACGCCTTGACCTTCGCCAGAGAGCAATACCAGCGCGGCGTTCGGCAGGAGACCGCCTGCAGAAGGTGACGCATCAGCAATACGAGCCGCCAGCTGTGGCCAGAACGCCTTATCCATCACCAAAACTTTCGCCCCGGAATCTTTGGCGAGATATAAAACTTCCTCAGCGGTCAACAGCGTGGAAGTGGGTACTGCGATGCAACCCGCTTTCATTGCGCCTAAAAATGCGGTCGGATAGTCGATTGAATTCGGCAGACGAATCAACACGCGATCGCCGGGATTAACGCCTTGATTACGCAACAGCTGCACGAATTGACTGGTGCGAACGGCGAGCTCGCCATAGGTCGCGGTGACCGTGCCGAGCGTGTCATCTTCCACAATCATCGCGATACGATTTTCAATAGTGGTGCCGATATGCGCGTCCGTACAAGCCACGCCAATATTGAAAAATTCGGGGATGTTCCAAGTCCAATTTGGGAAAGTCGAGAAGTTGGCGTTAGCGCTCATGCGGATAAATTCCCGTGGATCAAATCAGTGACCCTAGTTGATTGTAAAGATTCAAACACTAGCATTGGCGAGTGTTTCGAAGCATTTCTGCTCGTAAACGCCCGCCAAATAGCGCTCTAGTAAAATTTATGGCGCTAAAGGATGATGCCGTAAGGCCAGTTCTCGCGCACCACTTGCGCCGGCAATTTACGTAGCACTTCGATCGCAAATGCGCTGCCCTCATCCGAGAGCGCATGCAGGGCGTGCGCCCGCAACAACGTTTGCAAGGCCTTACCAAACATCGGCGGATCAAGCATTTCGCCATCGAATTTAATCGCACCGCCGAGCAGTGCATCGGCCTCAATCGCGGCTTTTAAAATGGCGATTTTCGTTTTCGTATCCGTAGGCGAGGGCGTATATGCGACCTTGCAAGGATGAATGTGCGAGGGGTGAATGACTTGTTTACCGGTCATGCCCATCGCGGATTCTTCGCAGGCGTGCTTGTAGACGACGCGCGATTCTTCACCGCCATGCAGATCCAGCCAGCGCCGCACATCATCGGGCTCAACAAAATTTTCCGGCATGGCCGAGCTGCCGATGAGGGTTTCAACGCCGCCAATCACGCCCTTGCCGGCGATCCGCGCTTCAAACAATACTTGGTTCATGAAATAGGCGAGTTCAACCGTCCAGTTGCGCGGCGTGATTTGAATACCCATCGCTTTGGAGAAATCGTGAATGCCGAAAACGACATGTTTTACAGTCGCGTATTGCATCAGATCCGGCGCGATTTTGAGCGACTTCGGATGTTCAATAATTGGCTGAATAGTGATGCTATGGTTCAAGCCGACCAGCACGGCAGATAGATCGCGAATCTCGGGCGAGCCATAGGCTTCGCCCGCTTTTGCCAGCATCACGACATCAATGTGGTCCGACAAATCGCGAACCAGTTGCAGGTCTTTTTCGTATTCTTCGGTGCGAAATGGATTTATGCGAAGCGCTACCTGAACTTCTTTACGCCGCGGCATATGCGGCAGTTCCATCCGCAACAGCTCTCGCGACATCTCTTTCTGTCGACAGCCATCTTCCAGATCAAATATCAGCGTATGCGCGGGCGTGCCCCAGGCGTGCTTTTTGAATCGCAGTGACGCTTGTTCAAGATCTTCGTAGAGTCCTAACGCAGGCGCGTATTTCACTGGCGGGTAGTAAATCTGAATGCCCGGCCAGTAGTCGCCGAGCAGCGCGCTGGATGGCGCAGCCAGATTAATGTCCTTTAATTCGTTCATGGCGCTCATAGCGTCTCGCGTGGAAGTCAGTGGTTGGGGCAACACAATAATGTGATGCATAAAATGCCGTGTTCAAAACGACATGTTTAAGGGGTCGACACACTATTTAAAGTACACGGAATATGCGATGTCGTCAATAAGTCTTATATAAGATATAAGATATATTTATTTTAGAGATAAACGCTTTATAATTCTGTTGTTTTTGACGCGAAACGAGATTGGTTTTCATTCTTGCGATGATTGTTGGTGATGCGTTTGTTCCCAACAGACGATGTTTTTGAGACATCCAGCTTTTTCTCATATGTGCTATAACAAGACCGAGATCGAAGTTTTTAAATTATAAAAATCGCTAAATCAACGCAGTAGTCGAGGAGAAAATAATGTCGAGTATCCAATCGGTGACGCAAGAAAGTCGCTCTTTCCCGCCCTCTGAGGCGATGATCAAACAAGCCAATATCTCCGGCATGCCTGCGTATCTCGCCATGTGCGCTGAGGCCGCACATGACTACGAGGGGTTTTGGGCAAAACACGCACGTGAGGCACTTGCTTGGCATAAGCCATTTACGGAAGTGCTTGATGAATCAAACGCGCCGTTTTATCGCTGGTTCCATGACGGCGAGTTAAACGCCTCTTACAACTGCCTCGACCGCAATCTCACGAACGGTAATGCAGAAAAAATCGCGATTATTTTTGAAGCCGATGACGGTGTTGTGACCAACATCACCTATCGCGAATTGCACAAGCGCGTGTGTAAATTTGCCAACGCGTTGAAATCGCAGGGCGTGTGCAAAGGTGATCGCGTCATCATCTATATGCCGATGACCATTGATGGTGTGGTGGCGATGCAATCCTGTGCGCGCATTGGCGCAATTCATTCGGTCGTATTCGGCGGCTTTTCGGCCAAGAGTTTGCAGGAACGTATTGTCGATACGGGTGCAATCGCGCTGATTACGGCCGATCAGCAAATGCGTGGCGGTAAAGCGTTACCAATCAAAGCGATCGTCGATGAAGCGTTCAGCCTCGGTGGCTGTGAACATGTCAAAGCCGCTTTCGTGCTGCGGCGTACCGGTAATGCAGTCAACATGGTTCCCGGACGTGATCATTGGTGGCATGACATTGAAGCGGAGCAGAGCGAGGTTTGTGAGCCCACATGGGTGAATGCGGAGCATCCGCTGTTTATTCTCTACACGTCTGGCTCCACCGGTAAGCCAAAGGGCATTCAACATTCGACGGGCGGCTATTTATTGTGGGCGCACCTCACGATGAAATGGACTTTTGACAGCAAGCCGAATGATCTTTTTTGGTGCACAGCTGACATCGGTTGGGTGACGGGCCACTCGTATATTGCGTATGGCCCACTATCAGTTGGTGGGACGGAACTGGTATTTGAGGGCATCCCCACTTTTCCGAATGCAGGACGTTTTTGGCAGATGATTGAGAAGCATAAAGTCACGGTTTTTTATACCGCGCCGACCGCGATTCGTTCGCTCATCAAAGCCGGTGAAGTCGATCCTAAAACCCATCCACGAAATTACAATTTATCGAGTTTGCGAATTTTGGGTTCCGTCGGCGAGCCGATCAACCCTGAGGCGTGGGTGTGGTATTACGAAAATATTGGCGGGAGTCGCTGCCCGATTGTCGACACGTTTTGGCAGACCGAAACGGGCGGACACATGATCACGCCGCTGCCTGGTGTGACGCCGCTCACCCCAGGCTCTTGTACGCTGCCGCTGCCGGGCATCATGGCCGCTATTGTGGACGAGGCGGGGCACGATGTAGAGAACGGTAATGGCGGTATTTTGGTGGTGAAACGCCCTTGGCCATCAATGGCGCGCACGATCTGGAATGATGCGGAACGTTTCCAAAAGACTTATTTTCCTGAGGAATTAGGCGGAAAACTTTATCTGGCTGGCGACGGCGCGGTGCGCGATAAAGTGAATGGCTACTTTACGATCATGGGTCGTATCGATGATGTGCTCAATGTTTCTGGGCATCGGCTGGGCACCATGGAAGTGGAATCTGCGTTGGTCTCGAATAGCAGGCTGGTGGCCGAAGCGGCGGTCGTCGGGCGGCCAGATGATCTGACGGGCGAGGCGATTGTTGCGTTCGTGGTGCTTAAAGGTGCGCGACCCACCGGTGATGCTGCGATCGCGATTGCAAAAGAATTGCGCGATTGGGTAGGCAAAGAAATTGGCCCGATTGCGAAGCCAAAAGATATTCGATTTGGCGACAACCTGCCGAAAACACGAAGCGGAAAAATCATGCGTCGCTTGCTTCGCTCGATTGCCAAAAATGAACCCATCACACAGGATATTTCGACCCTCGAAAATCCGGCCATTCTGGAACAGTTAAAACAGATAACGTAGTGCTGCAATGCGTCATTGCGCTACGTGGCTAACGCATTCACAAAGTCAATTCCATTATGGAAAAAATTGGGCTACACTCAGGCGGCGAAAGAAAAAAACATGAACAAAAAATTATTTAATAAAAAATAATACGGTTGTTTTGATTTCAAGGTTGCATCATCTCGTCAACATAATAATCATCTGGAGGAAACAACATGGCAACAGCAGCGCAGGATTCGATTAACGTAACGCCGCAGGAAGAGCGAAAAGTTATTTTCGCTTCTTCCTTAGGCACAGTGTTTGAGTGGTACGACTTCTATCTATTCGCTGTTTTAGCGGTTTTTTTCTCAGATAAATTTTTCCCAAAAGGCAATGAAAGCGTGGCCTTGCTGGCTTCACTAGCCATTCTTGCAGCAGGCTTCCTGGTCCGCCCTTTTGGTGCACTGGTGTTCGGACGACTGGGTGATTTGATTGGTCGTAAATATACTTTCCTGGTGACCATCGTGCTAATGGGCGGCTCCACCGCAGCGCTCGGCTTTCTGCCAACCTATGAGCAGATTGGCGATGCGGCCTGGATTATTTTGTTGTTGCTTCGTTTGCTGCAGGGCTTAGCGCTCGGCGGTGAGTATGGTGGCGCTGCAACGTATGTGGCCGAACATGCACAACCGGGTAAACGCGGGCTGTCAACCGCGTGGATTCAAACTACGGCAACACTGGGTCTGTTTTTGGCACTCATTGTCATTTACGTTTGCCGTGTAAATTTGCCTGAAGCCGACTTTAAACAATGGGGCTGGAGAATTCCGTTCTGGTTGTCTATCGTGTTGTTGGCGTTTTCGATTTACATTCGTTTGAAGCTAAACGAATCACCACTATTCCAGAAAATGAAAGCCGAGGGCAAGGGTTCCAAAGCGCCGTTGACCGAAAGTTTCTTACGCTACCCCAATAACAAATATGTTTTGCTTGCATTGCTGGGGGCGACTGCGGGGCAAGGTGTTGTTTGGTATACAGGGCAATTTTGGGTACTGTTTTTCCTGCAAACCTCGCTCAAAGTTGATTTTCAGACCACTTATATTCTGTTGGCTGTTGGACTGTTGTTAGCCACGCCCGGTTTTATCTTTTTCGGTTGGTTATCAGACAGAATCGGACGCAAATGGATCATCTTGCTGGGCTGTTTGTTAGGTGCGTTGACGTATTTCCCGCTGTTCAATATGTTGGCTGAGGCAGCGAACCCGGCGCTGGTGCGTGCGACCAAGGAATCACCGGTCATCGTAATGGCAGATCAGTCTGGAGATAAATGCGAATTTAGTTTCGGTGCCTCTTTGGTGGCCCAGCATCCAGACAACAAAAAAGACTGCGTGAAGATCAAGAAACTGTTGACTAGCTCGGGCATTAATTTTACCTATGCGGCTCCGCTGCCTGATGCACCTTTCGCGGTTCAAGTAAAAGAGACCGTTATTAGGGGCCCTGATGAAGCCGCAATTAAAGCAGCGTTAAAAGCAGCAGGCTATCCGGCGACTGCCAATCCAGCCGAAATCAACAAACCAAAAGTTGTCCTGATCATCTTCATTTTGATGGTCTACGTGACGATGGTTTATGGACCAATCGCGGCATTCTTGGTAGAGCTGTTCCCGACGCGTATTCGCTACACATC
>JANYGV010000088.1 GCA_025359285.1 Burkholderiales bacterium | reverse complement strand
CGCAGCAGGCTGCAAGTGGCATACACCAGATGGCCGCCCGCCGTGACGAGTTTAGCGGCGGCGTTAAGAATCGAGGTCTGTTTGACATTCAGTTCGGCCAACCCCGCCTCGGATTGGCGATATTTCAGATCCGGGTTGCGTCGCAGTGTGCCCAAGCCAGTGCACGGCGCGTCAACCAGGACGCGGTCCAGCTTGCCGGCAAGGCGTTTAATTTTGGTGTCGTTTTCGCTGACAATGCGAATTGCTTGCACATTCGATAGGCCAGAGCGCTTCAAGCGCGGCCCTAAATTGGCGAGGCGCTTTTCGGACACGTCAAACGCGTATAGGCGGCCGGTGGAGGCCATTGAGGCACCAATCAGCAGCGATTTGCCACCCGCACCCGCGCAAAAATCCGCGACCATTTCGCCGCGCTTCGCATCCAGTAGCAATCCGAGCAGTTGGCTGCCTTCGTCCTGAACCTCGACAAATCCTTCCAGAAAAGCGGGGTGTTTGGCGAGCGAAATCTTGTCGGCCAGACGAATGCCCAACGGCGAATAAGTCGTCGGCACGCAGGCGATACCTTCTTGTTCGAAACGCTTCAATACCGCGTCACGCTTGGCTTTCAGCGAATTAACGCGTAAATCCAGCGGAGCCGGCCGCATCATCGATTGGCCAAGTTTGATGATTTCGTCGTCCGACATGAACTTGCTCAGTCGGCTCAAGACCCAATCCGGCAATTCGGCTTCGACACCGAGCGGCAAGCCGGTCGGATTTTTGCCTTTCAGTTCCTGCAACCATACCGCTTCATCGCGTTTCAAAACGGTATTTAGATCGCCGATGCTGACCTTCTGAAAGCGGGTCATCGCCAGCAGCGCCATCGCACGCGGATTGGCTTTCGGTGAGAAATAGGCGATCAAGCGGCGATGGCGCAGCACAGCGAACACAGTTTCAGCGATGAAACCGCGATCACGGTGACCCAGCTTGGGGCGATCCCGAAAAAACAGTTTCAAGCTCATGTCGGCGGGAGTGACCAGCGGCAAGACCAGCGTGAGCGCCTCGACTAGGGCGTTAAAGAGTGCGTGAGTTATTGGCATAACTGGGCATTATCGCTTATCGAGGCCCCTCTTGGGAAATTTAGCTTAGAAATTTAGCGGAGTAGCGATAGTTGACGCCCCAAATGTTCGGCACATGAATAAACGCCATACGTAAGATTGTCAGCGGCGTGTGGGCGTATCGACGGGCTATTGACGGGCGTATCGACGGGAGTTTTGGCGGGCTACGTCCCTTCCCAGCCTATTAACGAACGCCGGTTTCGACGGTATTTTTCTCAGGTTCGCTGACCCGCACATTGCTCGCGACTTGCTCGATCGGAAATCTGCCCATATAAAACTTGAGTTTGACGGGCATGTAGAAATATTGCGGTGCCAGCCAGACCTCGTAGACGTCTTCCGGGTCGGCGGCCTCGCTTTTTAAATGAATCGCCAAGAGCGGGCCGAGGCGTGTTTGTACGATTTCTTCGCCAATTCGCTTGAATTTATATTGATAAACCTTGCGTGCGTTGGTCACTTGCACATCGATCACGTCCTGTCCCGGCTTTAGTAGCGCGGCATCGTGGGCCATTTGAAAAAGAAAGCTTTGCATATCCTGCATGCGTTCGGGCAACGGCATCAAATGGGTTTCACCGTGTTTGATAATTTTTAATTCTTTGGTGGCGCGTTTGAACTCGGCGGTGTCCGCGCTGGCATCGCCGCGCGTGAGCGAGAAAAAATTCGGTCGCACGCCGTCGCGGGTGACTTCGCCTCGACTGGTCTGCCTGAATACGCCGACAAACATGCTGGTAAAAAATCCCGTTGCCTGAATACTCGTGTCAATTTCATATTCGCTGCCACGACGCTTCCACGCCAAATTGGCGACGCCGTTGGCAACGCTGGAGGTCATTTTGTAATCAATATTGATGCTGCCCGGAAAGTTGGGGCCTG
This sequence comes from Burkholderiales bacterium, assembly GCA_025359285.1. Lineage (GTDB taxonomy): Bacteria > Pseudomonadota > Gammaproteobacteria > Burkholderiales > Usitatibacteraceae > UKL13-2. The sequence continues at coordinate 29,911 of JANYGV010000088.1, read as the reverse complement.
CAACGTCCGATGGCGATGAGCCCAGGCGCGGGCTTGGCGGCGATGAAGGCAGAGACGACCGCGCAGCCCCTGCAGCCGCGGTGACGATCGGCTCTTGGCGGTTGATGTCGTTCGCAGGTGGGCTAGTTGCGTGGGTTGCCTTGGTTGCTGCCGATGAGCCGCTGGCGCTTGTCTGAACGGGTTCAGGGATCGGCTCAATCGGTGCGGCCGCAATTGCCTCCGCTTGCGCGGCGGCCAGCTCGGGATTGTCGAGCGCGTCAATTTCGTTGGGATTTCTTCGTTGCGGTAGCGTATCCGCGAGTGTGGGCGGCAATAAACGGTCGGCAAGTTTCGGTGGCGGCGCGGCAGTTTTTGAAGTTGGTTTACGCGAACGCGACGTTTGCGCTGGCGGCGTTGGAATGGTTTTTGACGGTATCGATTCAGCGGGAAGTGGCGGCGTAATTTCACTTGAACCGGTGACGATGACAGCATCAAAGCGGCTCGGTATGGGCTCGTTCCAGCCGTTGATGAAATGCGGTGTCACCCAATACACCACCACGTGTGCCACCGCCGAGATCGCAAGTGCCAAATACAGAAGCGAGGGGCGTAAAACCGCACGCGTACGTGACGCAGCCAGAGCAGTATTATTGGGTGTGGTGCTAAAAAGCTTCACAAGGCGCACTCGATTGGTTCAAATTATGATGACGCATCGCGAGCAGCCAACTTGGGTCGAATCATGTTGCGTCGAAAATATACTTCGACGTTATTCCATCGGGACCAAAAGTAATTGGGCTCTGCGCTCTGAACGAACGTTTAATCCGGTAATCTGGACGACACCAGACGATTTTAAATCGACGCGTCCCTCGGCCAACCAGCGCAATACCTGCGGATAGAGCTGGTGCTCTGCTGCCAATACACGCGCCGCCAACGAGTCGGCCGTATCGTCTTGCGTGACGCGCACGGCTGCCTGCGAAATAATCGGGCCGTGATCCAATTTCGGCGTAACAAAATGCACGGTTGCGCCATGAATTTTGACGCCAGCATCAATTGCCGCCTGATGGGTATGAAGGCCCGGAAACGCCGGCAATAGCGATGGATGAATATTGATGATGCGCTTCGCAAAACGTTTGATAAACGGCTCGGATAGCACCCGCATGAATCCGGCCAGAATCACATAATCCGGTTTAAATTCGTCGATCTGTTTTGCCAGCGCCTCGTCAAATGCTTCCCGCGATTCGTAGGCCGTATGATCCATTCCGATTGCGCGTATTCCCAGTTTAGCCGCCGTTTCCAGGCCTTTTGCGCCTGGCCGGTTGGAAATTACTGCACGAATTTCAAGCGGCAGCGCCGAGCCTAAAATAGCCTCCATATTACTGCCACGGCCTGAAATAAGGATGACGATGGATTTCATGGTTTACGATTAGGGATGGATAAACAGTAACGAGTCTGAATTATAGAACATCAAGCGTTAGCGGGCATCGCAACACATTTGTGCTCGGAACGCCGCGCTGGTACTAGGGTTTGCATATCGGGCTACTCCTGATGGCTTCGCTGGCTTGGCCGGGCGGATCGGTTGACGTATGGGCTAATCATGGCAAAAGTGATATGCAGAACTTTACTCGTAAAAACGTTGTTTTGGCAGAGTGCATGCGGCGTGCAATGGTTTCGGTGAGGGTTGGGCGTAAAGCATCGCCCAGCGGCACTGAGCATAATGGCCCAGAAAAACAGAGTCCACTAAAATTACAAATATCGCTCACGATCGCTCCTTCACCCATAAACGATCTCCACAAATATGCCGGAAAAAACGTTATCACTAGCACTTCGTTTATGTCTTGGCGCGCTCGCGTTGGCCGCTATCGGCACGCAGCTGTCGGTTCATATTCAGTATTCGTTTAACGTTGTCAATTTCTTCAGTTTTTTTACCAATCTGTCAAACCTGTTGGCGGCTACAGTCTTGCTTTTTGGCGCGTTTCAATTGATGGCGCATCGTCGGCCGACAGCACTGGGCGACTTGTTTCGCGGCGCGGCGGTGACGCAAATGGCGGTGGTCGATATTGTGTATGCGGTCTGGTTGCGCGTTGTTGATTTGGGTGCGCGCAGGCCGTGGGTGAGCAGGGTTTTGCATACCGTGATGCCGATTGCGGTCGTGCTGGAATGGCGGGTGGTGCCACCGCAGACCAAACTTAGGTTTAAGCAGCTTTTGCAGGTTCAAATTTTCCCGCGGCTATGTGGCTTACACGTTAATTCGGGGAGCCATGACCGGCTGGTATCCGTATCCATTTTTAATCCTGAAAACGTGGGCGGGTATGCGGGTGTCGCGGCCTATTCAGCGGCGATTGCTGCGGTGTGTTTTGTGATCAGCTGGCTGCTGTTTAAATCAGCAAACAAGCTGAATAGAATTATTCAGGCTAAAGCACAATCGCCTGCTTTTCCCCTTCGGCGCGCGCCTGAATGTCGCCAATCGTGAACACGGTTTCGCCATGCGCGCGCAACAATTCGGCGGCGCGTTCTGCATCTTGCTTGGCGATAACCACGATCATGCCAATGCCGCAGTTAAATGTCCGCGCCATCTCGGCGTCATCGACATTGCCGTGCTGTTGCAGCCATGCGAACACGCTCGGCGCGTCCCATGATTTTCGATCAATTACGGCCTTGACCTGCGGCGGAAACATACGCGGAATATTTTCAGTCAAGCCGCCGCCAGTAATGTGCGCCATCGCTTTTACCGGCATCGCCTGCATCAGCGCAAGCAAAGGCTTCACGTAAATTCGCGTGGGTGCGATGAGGTCCAGAGCTAGCGGCGCATTTTCAGGCGAGTTCAAATCCAGCCCCGAACGTTCAATAATTTTACGCACCAGCGAATAGCCATTCGAATGCGGCCCGCTGGATTTCAGGCCAAGCACGATGTCGCCCGGCGTCATCGTCAGGCCGGTAATGATCGCGTCACGCTCCGCCAAGCCGACTGCAAAGCCCGCCAGGTCGTACTCGCCCGCGGGATACATGGATGGCATCTCGGCGGTTTCGCCGCCGATCAGGGCGCAGCCCGCCAACTCGCAGCCATACGCGATCCCCTTGACCACATCGGTGGCGACCGGCACATCCAATTTGCCGCAGGCAAAATAATCTAGGAAGAAAATTGGCTCCGCGCCCTGCACCAGAATATCGTTCACGCTCATGGCGACCAAATCTTGGCCAACGGTATCGTGTTTATTTAAATGGAACGCCAGTTTTAGCTTGGTGCCAACCCCGTCGGTGCCCGACACCATCACCGGATTTTTATATTTTTTAGAGACTTCCACCAGCGCACCGAATCCCCCAATGCCGCCCAGCACCTCGGGTCGCATGGTGCGTTTGGCAAAAGGCTTGATGTTTTCGACCAGTTGGTCGCCCGCATCAATATCAACGCCCGCGTCTTTGTAGGTCAGGGGTGAAGGTGAATTGGGAGGAAGAGAATTCGGTGCCATCGGGGTCATAAGGAAAAACGCGAGGAAAGATGAAAGAGGCGGCAAACAGACAAGAAAGTGACCACTAAATTGAGCCATTGAATTTGGCTGAATTTCGGTTAGCATGAAAGCAACAAAACCAAATTTTACTGGAAATGACACCTAATCCGAAACGTTCTTTGATTCAAACCCTCCAGCCGCGCCGTCCGCTATGGCTGACACGGCTCCACGCCCGCGCACATGCGCGCCCACTTGCATGGCTGGATTTGCATCTGGCGACACTAATTGTTGTGTTGATTATCTTCGCGTTGCTGCTGTGGGCGCTCTCGCCGATTCTGGCGCCATTCCTGGCGGCTGGCATTCTGGCCTATATTTTTGATCCGCTGGTCAATAAGCTCGTTGCGCGAGGGGTGCCACGCGCGTTGGGAACGGTACTCGCGGTGTTAGCACTTATTTTGAGCGTTGTGTTGCTGCTGGTGATTATTCTGCCGCTGTTTTACACCGAAATATCGCAGCTGGTCGAGCAATTTCCGGCGCTGGTGGATCAAATCAAAACCACGGCACTGCCGTGGGTCAATCAAAAACTCGGCACCTCGCTCACGCTGGATCCAACCGCATTCCGCCAGCTGGTCACCGACAATCTGCAAGACGCAGGCGGTATTGCCAAACGAGTTTTCGCCTCGGTGGGTGTGGGCGGCATGGCGGTCGTCGGCTTTATGGTGAATCTTGCTTTGCTGCCGGTGGTGCTTTTCTATGTGCTGCGCGATTGGGATGGCATTGTCTCCAGCATCGATTCAATGGTGCCGCGCCGTTTTTACGATACCGTGTCGACGCTTGCGCGTGAGATCGATGCGGTGCTGTCAGAATTCTTGCGCGGGCAGCTAAGTGTGATGGTGTTGATGGCCGTATTTTATGTGGCGGGCATGTGGCTGGTCGGGCTGAAATTTGCATTACCGGTCGGGCTCATCACCGGCATTCTGGTGTTTATCCCCTATCTTGGCATTGGCATCGGCCTGTTGTTAGGCACGGTCGCCGCGCTGATGCAGTTCCCCTCTATCAATGGGGTGATGATGGTATGGGCGGTGTTTGGCGTGGGCCAGTTGCTGGAAGGCTTCGTGGTCACGCCATGGCTGGTGGGAGATAGAATCGGCTTGCATCCTGTCGCTGTTATTTTCGCCTTGCTGGCGTTTGGACAAGTATTCGGTTTCTTTGGCTTGTTGCTCGCGTTACCAGTTAGTGCGGCCATTCTGGTGGGATTGCGACACGTTCATCGTAACTACCGCGCCAGCGATTTATACAAAAAATAAACACAAAAAATGGAGCTTGATATTCGCTCTATGCCCATCAACGTTGATCAACCCTCTGCGGGCATTCGGATTATGGCTTGACTTTGTTGGTTCGCGTTAGTTTCCGTGCCGCTTTGAAAAGCGCGGTGCGCTCTTTGGTGGTCATGAGATGCGCCGACAGCTGCTCAAAAAAATCACGCGAATTATCAGTCGACGAGGCGTAGCGTGCGACCAAAACCGATGCTTGCTTGCCGAGCGTAACCGACACCACTTCTTCGGCGCAGGCCATTTGTTCAGGCGTAAGTGGTGTCATGCGGCGTTCTTTATTGGCACCGGAACTTTTGACGAGGAACGTTTTTTGCGCACGATACTGTTCAACTGCCAGCTTCGCACGGCGTACAAAATAAGCGCGTTTTTCCGCATCATCAATACCGACCGCCAGCGTCTGAACAATTTCACGGACATTACGGGTTTGCTCTGTGACGCGTTTAACTATTTCGACGGCGTGCGCGCCGTGCGCGGGCAGGAGCGCCTTGGAAATTTCAGCCAATAACGAAATTTCATCGTTGTTTAGCGCGGGTTGATGGGGCGTCGTCATGGTTAGGGGCATTAAATTTGTATTGCGGGGAAGCAGGTAGGCCGGAGATTGCAAAAATTCAGGCTGGGCCCACGCCGTGCGGGTTGGCACCCGGAGATTGGACAATGCCCGCGCTAAGATTGAGGCCTTTCGCAAAATCCAGCATTCTTTGAATGGAAAGTTTCGCGCGTCGACCAATGTCTGCATCCACTTTAATTTCATTTTTGCCATGCTCTAAAACTTCGGCCAAATTTGCCAAGCCATTCATGGCCATCCACGGGCAATGCGCGCAGCTCTTGCAGGTTGCCGAATTGCCCGCAGTGGGTGCTTCAATGAATATTTTGCCCGGCGCGGCCGCTTTCATTTTGTGAAAAATACCTTTATCGGTCGCGACAATAAACTCAGTGGCTGCTAGCGTTTGCGCGGCCTTGATAATCTGGGTCGTTGAGCCCACCACATCGGCCAAGCGCACCACGCTGGCAGGGGACTCTGGATGCACCAACACCTTGGCGAGCGGGTGCCGTTTTTTTAACTCCTCCAGTTCGAAGGTTTTGAATTCATCATGAACGATGCACGAGCCCTGCCACATCAGCATATCCGCGCCGGTTTGCGCCTGAATGTAATTACCCAAATGGCGATCTGGCGCCCACAATATTTTTTTGCCTTGCGCATGCAAATGCTCCACGATGTTAAGCCCAATGCTGGACGTGACCATCCAGTCGGCGCGCGCTTTGACGGCCGCGCTGGTATTGGCATAGACGACGATGGTGCGATCAGGATGCTCGTCGCAAAATTTACTGAATTCATCCGGCGGGCAGCCGAGATCAAGCGAGCACTCCGCCTCTAGTTCCGGCATTAATACCCGTTTTTCAGGATTCAATATTTTTGCGGTTTCGCCCATGAAGCGCACACCGCACACCACCACCGTTTTGGCAGGATGATCGCGGCCGAATCGCGCCATTTCAAGCGAATCTGAAACGCAGCCGCCGGTTTCTTCAGCCAAATCCTGCAGATCAGGATGCACGTAATAATGTGCAACCAATACCGCGTTTGTCTCTTTCAACAATCGTTTTATTTTTGCTTTGAGCTCAATCCGCTCGGTGGCTGAAGGCTCATATAAAACTTTCGCCCACGCATGTTCGGTGGAAATTTTAGTATCCAACCTGTTGAGTCGCGGATGATCGTATTCAATACGGATGGGGGCAAGGGTAGGCATAGGAATATTCAATCTTTAGGATGCGTGTTAACCGCAAGCAATCAACTACGACACTATGTGACCGCATTTCGAGTCTGAAATTGCGTCGCTTTCCATTCATCTTTGTTCATGACCTCGCGCAATGTGTTGACGGCGTCCCATACATCCACAAAGCGGGTGTAAAGCGGCGTAAAACCAAAGCGCAATAGATCAGGCTGGCGAAAATCGCCGATCACGTGACGCGCGATCAGCGCTTGCATGATCGCATAAGCGTGCGGATGGGCAAATGAAAGGTGGCTTGCGCGCACGGCATGCTCGCGCGGCGACACGCAGATGAAGCCAAATGCCGCGCAGTGCTCGTCCATCAATTGCCAGAACAGATCGCTCAGCGCCAATGATTTTTGCCGCAGCGCGGCCATCGGGATATTGTCGAAGGTATTTAGCCCGCATTCCAGCGCCGCCATGGAAATGGCGGAATGAGTGCCACACAAAAACCGATTCATGTTTGCAGCCGGTTGGTATTCAGCCGCGAAATTAAATGGTGCAGCATGGCCCAACCAGCCCGCGAGCGGCGTGGACAGCTGCGTTTGAAGCGATCGGGTCACATACAAATACGCCGGCGCACCCGGTCCACCATTCAGATATTTATAACCACAGCCAACCGCCAGCTCAGAGGCGGATTCCGTCAGCGCGACCGGCAACGCGCCCGCGCTGTGGCTGAGATCCCAAATAATGTGGGTGCCTGCGGCACTCGCGCGTTTGTTCAGCGCGGACATATTGTGAACATGCCCTGTGCGGTAATCAACCTGGGTGATCAGCGCCACACCAACAGTGTGGTCAAGTGCGGCTTCGATTTGATCGGCGTCTACTAACTTCAGTTGGTATTTATTTCCCAGCAGCTCGTTCAATCCCTGCGCGATATACAAATCGGTGGGAAAATTTCCGCGTTCAGAAACAATGACGCGGCGGTTTTCATCACTCACCACGTGCGGTAGTTGTAGTACTGCCGCGAGCAGCTTAAAAATATTGATCGAAGTGGAATCAGCGACGATCACCTCATCGGCATGTGCCCCAATTAACGCGGCAATCTTTGCGCCTAATTTTTGTGGGAGGTTAATCCAGTCATGCTGGTTCCACGACCGAATCAAATCGCGTCCCCATTGCTGCTCGACGACGTGAGCAACGTGTGCCGATGTTGCGCGAGGTAATGCGCCCAGCGAGTTTCCGTCAAGGTAGACCACGTCCTCGCTCAAGCTGAACCGCGCACGGGCGTGACTGAGCACATCTTGATTGTCGAGTTCGATGCAGGCTTCGCGTGTGGTCATTGATGTTGCTGTAGCGGCGGAAAATCGGGATATTGTTTTCATCGTTAATTATCGCAGAGCTACCGGTCTGGCTGGGCTCGGTTACTATTATTGTATGAATCCAAATCACTTGAACGTTCCGCGCCCCGTGGATCGGCATGCCGAACAGGCGGTTTTGCAAGCGTCGCCATGGGTGCTGCGGTTTGCAGAAATGATTCCGAAGCGAACTGTCGAATCGAACCTGCATGGTGATGATGTTCTGGACATCGCCGCAGGGCCGGTTCTGAACATCGCCGCGGGGCAGGTTTTAGATATCGCCGCTGGCTCAGGCCGTCATTCCCGTGCGCTGGCGGCAATGGGGTATGCGGTGGTGGCGGTAGATCGTGACGTGGCTGGATTTGCTGGACCACCGCCAGGCGTGACCTTGTTTAAGGCTGACCTTGAACTAGATCCGTGGCCGTTCTCAAATCAGCAATTCGCCGGGGTGGTGGTGACTAATTATTTGCATCGCCCCTTGCTGCCGTTCATGGTCGCGGCAGTCGCGCCGGGTGGAATACTGATTTACGAAACATTTGCGATCGGTAATGAACAGTTCGGACGACCTGCCCGCCCTGAATTTCTGCTGCAACCGGAAGAGCTATTGGATGCCGTGCGTGGTGAATTGCAGGTCATCGCCTATGAAAATACGTTCATCCAAGAACCGAAGCCTGCGATGGTTCAGCGTATTACCGCGATCCGTAAAACTTGAAAAACGATTTTAAAACCCTAGGTCCAGAGCGGTGTTCGGCGAATAAGTGCTTGAAACTACCCGCCAATGCTAGGGTTTGTGTTAGTCAACATCGCGCCGTATCTCGTTAAATCAACATATCTTTAAATTTATTCACGAACTTCTCTGCATCCTCGGCGCTGGAGTATTTCGTCAGAATGTCGCGAAGCCGCATCATCATCACAATTAAATCTTCAGCCGAACCTGCAGCCATAATTTTTGGCGCGATTAACTCAGCATCTTTTTTCATGCGAACGCGGAGATCTGTAATCATGTATCCCTTGATTTGCTCAAGAGGGAAATAACCGATCGGGCGGGCTGGCTGCTGAGGCACAGGCTGAGCGTACGACTGCTGCGACGGATAATACTGCTGCTGAGGTTGCTGCGGTTGAGGTTGTTGCGGTTGTTGCGGTTGTTGCAGTTGCGGTTGTTGCTGTTGCGGTTGCGGTTGTTGCAGTTGCTGCGACGAAATATATTGTTGTGGGGGCGCAGATGGCTGTGGAATGATATTTCCCGGAAAAGGCGTGACGTTGGGATAGGGGCTCGCCTGCGACGGCGCCTCGCCAGCGAGCGCAATGAAACCATCACGATAGAGGCTCTGGATCGCCTCTTGGGTATTGCCTAAAACTTGGGTCATCTCAATGAGCTGGTCAAGCGAGCGCATCCCGTCAACGAACACCAAGAAGCGCCTTAGACGCGGGTGTAATACCTGAATTTCTTGAGCGATTTCTGCATAGCCCCGTTGTGTTTTACGAAACACATAGTGCCCTGCGAAATCCGTCCCCGTTAGACTTGTATTCATGGATAAGATTTTCCCATCTGGAGCAAGTTGGCGCGTTAAATTTGGCATGCTGTGACAATATTAAAATCATGAGTTGTTGGAAAGATGATTTGCCCTGATGTCCTAAAATTTTTCGATGTTCATCGAGGCAATCAAAATAGACCTGATATAACTTATTGACTAAGTAAAATGTAGCACATTCCGGCATATGTCCTTGTGAATTTTTGTCAATAGGATAGAAAAACCATTTGCGCACCCCACAAAATGATATTCTTGCGAGGAGTGAAAGACTCAGGGTGCAGGCGATTTTGTGCTCACGAATTTGATAAGCACTTAAAATTAATCATGGGGGAACTATGAGTTTGGCACTATTAACGCAATATTCTTTTTTAATTACTTTCATCGCGTTTTGCGGGGCAGCTTTCTATTTTGTCCTTGAGCGCGATTCGCTTCCCGTGGAATTTCGATCAACTGCGTCCATTGCGGCTTGCTATTTGGGTATTGGCGCGATCAATTACTTTTTAATGTTGGCGTATGTACCGCGCGATGGAATGATGGAAGGGCTGGTGAAATTTCCAACCGAGTTGCGTTATGTAGACTGGTTGTTGACCACACCACTCATGCTGATCAAGTTTCCCAGTCTGTTGGGTGCCGCCAGCAATCGTATGCTTTTGGTGCTTTTGATCGTGGCTGATGTGATCATGATCATCACGGGATACGCCGCCGAAGTGATTTTTAGACGTGGCGCAATCAACGAAGCCTGGCCATTTTTCCTTGTTGGCTGTATTGCGTTTCTGTTCATTTTGTATCTGCTCTATTCAGTCGTTTCGGCGGCCCAAGAAAATGCGTTGGGCCCGATCTCTGACGGCCTCGACGCGATGAAGCTGTTCATCCTGATTGGCTGGTCGATTTATCCGATCTGTTTTATTTTGATCATGATATCGAACACCCCGGAAATGAAAGTTACGCGCGAACTCCTGTTCAACATTGTTGATGCCGTGAATAAAATAGGCTTGGCTGTTATCGCAGTATCCGCTGCGCGCGCGGTGGCAAGAGACCGAGAAATTAAAGAAGCAATGGCTGGTTTGTAAATTTAACGCTGTCTTTAAATTTTCAGAGGGCGCATTGTGCGCCCTTTTTTGATTGATGCTAAGCGCGTGGATCAGGCTAGATTTATCGGAAACGTACTTTGGAAACATGTGATGTTGCAATCATCGGTGGTGGCTTGGCGGGCTTGTCACTCGCGGCCAGATTAGCTGAGCCGCGGTTCAAAAACTGGCGCGTGCGCGTGCTGGAACCGCGCACCGAGTATGTGCGAGATCGAACCTGGTGTTATTGGGCAAAACATGCAGCCAATGATTCTCACGAACGCGCCCCCTTACATCCGTTTCTTGCTTCGGTGGCGATGTGTTGGCCGCAGTGGGAGGTAATGTATCGCGCAGACAATGCTTCTGAATACGAAGCCGCGGTGAGAACGGGCCGGTATTCGTATGAAATGATTCCAGCAGACCGATTTTACACGCAGACAGAACGGCTCATTTCGTCCTCGTCACACGTAAAATTATTGAAGGGTGTGACAGTTTCTGAAACCGTTATTAGACCTGACGGCGTCGAAATTAAAACGGATGACGGCAGCCTTAACGCTGCGCTTGTGTTTGATTCGCGCCCGACAGCCAAGCTCTCAAGTGCCGCGTGGATACAGCGTTTTCAAGGTTTCGAGCTTGAGGCAGACGAGCCTGTATTTGAGTTGCATCGTGCCACGCTCATGGATTTTTCCGTGTCTAGCGCAGCAGATAGCGAAGCTGGTCGAGTGCACTTCATCTATGTTTTGCCACTTTCTGATCGACGCGCATTAATTGAAGATACCTGGTTTGTATCGGTTAGCGACGCCTGTAACGACGTCGATTATCAATCACAAATCAAACACTACCTTAAGCGGCGCTACGGACTTGAAAACTATCGCGTTGTTCACCGAGAAGAGGGCGCTTTGCCGATGGATCCTGCGTTACGGCCGTCTGCATTAACGAGCCGAATTGTCAAGATTGGCGCAGGCGGTGGCATGGCGAGAGCATCAAGCGGCTACGCATTTTTTGAGACGCAACGTGCTTGTGATGCGATCGCTGACAAGCTGATGGCCCAATTTCCGGTGGTGGGCGAATTTTCGTTACCACGCTGGCGCGGCGACATAAGCTATTGGATGGACGCGGTTTTCCTTCGTGTGCTTGCGCAACGCCCAGCGCTGGCACCGAAAATTTTTTTTGACTTGTTTTCAACGGTCCCGCCTGATGCGCTCGCGAGATTTCTGTCTGGCGTTGCTACCCCGTTTGATGTTGCGAAGGTAATTGCCGCCTGTCCAAAGATACCGTTTCTTAAGGCTGCCTTTTTTCGATCATGAGCTTGCCGCATACATCAGGAAATGTCGAGACCAACTGGTTCATTGAAATCCGCACACGGCTGAATTGGTATTGGACTGTAATTTCCCTTTTGTTGGCGGGGGGATGGATGCTTGCAGGTCAGCCTGAAATACCGCTGGTGGCGCAGTTATGGTTTACGGCGCTGAGCGTTGGAATTTTTGGCGTGTTACACGGTGGACTCGACCATCTGGTGGGGCAACGTGTACTGAAGCCAAAGTTTATGGGGGTTTGGTGGGTGTATTTTCTGTCCGGTTATGTAGTCCTAAGCATAACCGTCATGATTGCATGGTGGCAACTGGCGCCGCTGATGCTGATGTTGTTTTTGTTGGTTTCCGCAATCCATTTCGGCCAGAGTGATGGTGCGCAGCAGCCGGGGGAAAAACCTTTTTTCGGGCTTATCCTTGCGGTAGGATTCGTGCCAATTGTCACGCCCTGGATCGCCTTTCCGCAGCAAGTAACGCAGCTGTTCGGCTGGCTGGCAAACAATCCGGCGGAGGCCTGGCAACCGCCTATTGTCTTGTTCATGGCGCGGGCGCATTACGCATTTGCAATATCCGTCTTGATTTTCGTCGTGATCGCGGGTTGGTTGACGGCAGTGAAGCTAAAAACGCGACGCCACCCTAATTTTATGCATGGCGCCGAATTGTTTTCGACCTTCCTGCTTTTTTGGACGCTGCCGCCGCTACTTGCGTTCACTTGGTACTTTTGCTTTTTACATTCGGCCAAGCACATGCTTACGCTCGCGGAACGATTGGCACCTAGTCGCAGATGGGCGGCTGTTTCATGGGTGGCGTGGCATGGCGCACCTGCCATGATATTGACAATTGTGGCAAGTGCCGCGGCCTATGTGTGGCTTCGCCATATTGAGATTGGCGAGGCAGAATCGCTAACGCGCGTGGTGTTTTATGGTTTGGCGGCACTGACGTTTCCGCACATGCTGCTCACTTGGCTATGGGATCGTTCGGTTAGAACGAGCGCTGCGCGCTAAATTTGGTTGAATAACATTCGCGTGCGGAACTGTGCGCTGCTATTTCTGGTCTCAAAACAAACTTTTTAAAATTGGCCATATAGAGTAGGCCTTGTCCAATGAAAACCGGTCGCCAAACGCGGAATGCGCCCGGCGCTGTGGATAGGTTAAAATGCGTCTGCATATTTCTCCGTGATTGCTCTTGTGCCGTCCTGATTATTTCTGACATCTTCTTCATGGTTACTCCAAGCTTATGTTGACCGGTAGTCTCGTTGCCATTGTTACGCCCATGCTGCCCGACGGCGCGCTGGACTACCCACGTCTTAAATCGTTGATCGATTGGCACGTGGCGGAGGGCACGGACGGTATCGTTATCGTTGGTACCACCGGCGAATCCGCGACTGTTGATTTTGATGAACATTTCTCGCTAATCAAGGCCGCTGTTGAATACTCGGCGAAACGTGTGCCGGTGATTGCGGGCGCAGGCGCCAATTCAACCAAAGAAGCCGTCAATTTGACCGAGTTTTCAAAGCGTGCGGGCGCGGACTATGCTCTTTCGGTGGTGCCGTATTACAACAAGCCGACCCAAGAGGGGATGTATCAGCATTTCCGCACGATCGCAGAAGCGGTTGATATCCCCGTCATTCTCTACAACGTCCCGGGCCGCACGGTCGCCGATTTGAGCGGCGATACCACCCTGCGGTTGGCGCAGATTCCAAACATCGTCGGCATCAAAGACGCGACGGCTAGCATGGCGCGTGGTGCTGATTTGCTGATGCGCGCACCGAAAGATTTCGCGATTTATAGTGGTGAAGACGTATCGACACTCGCGCTGATGTTTTTAGGCGCGCACGGTACTATTTCGGTGACCGCAAACGTGGCTCCCAGGCTGATGCACGAAATGTGCGTGGCTGCGCTGAACGGCGAGCGTGGCAAGGCAATCGAAATCAACAACCGGCTCATGGGCCTGCATAATCAATTGTTCTTGGAACCCAATCCTATTCCCGCCAAATGGGCGCTCAATCAAATGGGCCTCATTGAAATGGGTATTCGTCTTCCGCTTCTGCCGTTCGAATCCCGGTTTCACGCGCAATTGCGTGAGGCGATGCGTGCGGCTGGCATTCATGATCTTGTAAAGGAATCGGCTTGAATATGTCGAAATTGTCGAAGTTTGTTGTTCCGAAAGCCATTCGTATTTGCGGTCTAAGCGTATTGGTGACACTCACGGTATCCGGTTGTACGATGTTTGGCTTATTCGGCGCAAACAAAAATACCGATTACCGCGCCCAAGGCGGCAAAATCCCCGCGCTGGAAGTACCGCCCGATCTCACCTCGCCGACAGTGGATGATCGCTTTGTCATTCCGGATGGGAAAGCAACCACCTATTCACAATACAGCCAACGCGTCATCGGTAGCACGACCAGCGCCCCAGGCAGCGGCACGGTTCAGGTAGGTTTACTCAAAATTGACAACGCAAGGGTCGAGCGCGCGGGTGAGCAACGTTGGCTGGTGGTGACTGCGACGCCGGAAAAAGTTTGGCCGGCGCTGAAAGAGTTTTGGGCGAACGCGGGCTATGTGCTAAATCGTGAAAACGCGACAATTGGCATTATGGAAACCGATTGGCATGAAGACCGTACCAGAATTTCGCAAGACATCATAAGAAACACTGTCGGGCGATTTTTGGATGGCCTATGGTCATCAAACACCCGCGACAAATTCCGTGTTCGCGTCGAGCCAGGCCTTGAAGCCGGTACCACTGATATATTTTTAAGTCACCGTGGACTGGAAGAAATTTATACCAACGTCGACAAGACCAGCACCGGCTGGCAGCCGCGCGCGCCTGACCGTGATCTGGAGGCAGAAACATTGAATCGCATGATGGCGAAGTTCGGCGTAGAAGCAAGTAAAGCGACGGCCTTGGCTACTGCAGCGGTGTCGGGATCGACGGTGCCCGGATCGGTCAGCAAGGCGACCTACGACAAAACCAAGAGCGGCCCGCTGGTGGTAGGCGAGCCGTTTGATCGCACATGGCGCCGCGTCGGTCTGGCGCTGGATCGTACCGGCTTCACGGTTGAAGATCGTGATCGCTCGAAAGGCTTGTTCTTCGTTCGCTATATTGATCCCGAAGGCGATTCCAAATCATCCGATAAAGGTTTCCTGGATAAGCTCGCTTTCTGGCGCAAAGACGATCCTGCATCGAAGCCGCAATACCGTATTTATGTCGTCGAAGCCGCTGGCGTGACTAACGTTGAAGTACAAACCGGTGAAGGTAAACCTGATAACTCCGCGACAGCGAAACGTATTTTGTCGCTACTGGTCGAACAGCTGAAATAACGTTGGCGGCATTAGACTGATAAAAGTGGGCTCGTCGCCGATGATGAGCCCGCTTCATTTGCGGGCGTTTTTTTGAATTGGGAATGAGCGCATGCGGGCTTCGCTGTTTTTTTTATCCAGTTTTGTTTCAGTGTCGCTATTTGGTTTTTCCACCGTTTTTTTAATTGATTCGCCGCTGTGTCGCTAAGATTTACGTCGCTGGGTAGTGGCAGCGAGGGCAACGCGCTCATTGTCGAAGTGACGGCGGGCTTCAGCACCACCCGCGTCATGATGGATTGCGGTTTCGGGCTTGCAGAAACCGAACGCCGTTTGGCCCGAGCCGGGCTCTCGCCCAGCGATATTGACGGTATCGCGGTGACCCACGAACACTCTGATCACATCGGCGGCGTTGCCCGGTTTGCGCGTAAATACAGCGTGCCGGTCTGGCTGACACATGGCACCGCGAAAGTTTTACGCGACACTTCCGTGCCTGCGGTGTTGCTGCATTATGTTGATCCACACCAATCGTTCGCCATCGGTGATATTCACGTAACACCGTACTATGTCCCCCATGATGCGAACGAGCCGGTGCAATACGTGTTTTCAGACGGCGTGAAGCGGCTCGGGGTGCTGACCGATACGGGCACTTTGACATTGCATATCGAAGAAACGCTATCGGGTTGTGATGCGCTGGTGCTTGAATGCAATCATGATCTGGATATGCTGATGAATGGCCCTTATCCAACATCCTTGAAACGCCGTGTGGCCGGTAAATTTGGCCATCTCGATAACGCGACCTCGGCGCATCTATTGACGCGCATTGACTGCACCCGGTTGACCCATCTGTTGGCGGCACATTTGTCATCCAGCAACAACTCGCCGGCCTTGGCTCAGGCCGCTCTGGCGGGCGCGATGGGCTGTGAAAGCAGTTGGGTGGGCATTGCCGATCAGGATGTCGGATTCGAATGGCGCGATGCCTGACGGGTGGGCATGTCGGTTGCTAGTGCGGGGGTCATAACGCAGAATTATCAACAGCAACATGGTGGCGGCCGTCATTGGCACAATAATAACCGGCACTACAAATAAAAACGCCGACTCAAAAGTCGGCGTTTTTGTCAGACCCGAAATAATCCAGATCTGAGGCTTTCGCAGCTAGCGAAAATTACTTCTTCATCGCGTCTTTTGCTGCGTCTTTAGCGGCTGCACCAGCGTCTTTAGCAGCTTCGACAGCTTTGCCAGCAACGTCTTTAGCAGCGGTAGCACCAGCAGCGGCTGCGTCTTTAGCAGCACCGGCAGCATCTTTACCAGCTTCAACAGCTTTAGCGCCTGCATCTTTAGCGGCGTCAGCAACGGCACCAGCACCAGCCTTAGCAGCGTCGGTGGTTGCGGTAGCAGCGTCGGTGATCGCTTTAGGCATTTCGATTTTTGGTGCTTCTACTTTGGGCATTTCAACTTTTTTGACTTCTTCTTTACCGCAGGCGGTAAGACCAACAGCAATAATTGCAGCAACTAGGATTGACTTGTTCATGGCGACTTCCCTTGATAATTAGTGTGAAAAAATTTTGATCAAAAATTTTTATCGGCTTCGTGATTTTTGGTCGCTTCACAGTAAATGTTACTGAAAGCAATCAAAGTACCCGTACGCTCTTCCAACAATGTTCTGTTCAATAACGTTTTTCAACCGAGTCCGCAGTATAGCATTTGTCTGACGCACTGCACAATATCTGCGAGAAAATGTAGAAAAATCCGTGAGTTGCGCTTGTTTTAGGCCATTTTGACCTTGCAAATCACAAACCGATGGCACCGCCGACCGCTACAAGTTCCGTACTTTCCCAAATTTCTTCAAACCGATCGATAAACGGTTGCGTGGAATTTGCATCGTGCAGCGTGAGCACCGAGCGCTGATGTTCAAAGTAGGGCTTTCGCCAAAAGTGCGCATTGTCCGAAATGATCATCACGTCTTTTGCTTCATGCGCCTGACCAATGGCGCGATGAATTTGAAGCTGCGTTGAGTGCAATTGCATGAGCATTAATAAACGCGGCAATTCGCTTTCGATCGCGGTGGTTTCATGCAGCGCGATACGAATCCGGCTGGTGCGATTTTTCAGCAGCAGCGTCTTCAAAACTTCGATGCGCGCAGGTCGCCCAAAATCGCGTTCGCGCAGCGTCGCGGGTTGTGCGTCAAATATCCTTAGTTCGCGCGTCGCGTTGGTCACCACCTTGTCAATGGCCGACAACGCTTCCGCGTTGGATTCCATTATTTCATAAACAATTTCAGGTGTTGTCATAGGGACGCTCTAAGAAAATAAAAACAGAGTCATAGGATCTGCACATAACCATTCGCCACCAGATTTTGCAGCAGGGTATGTGATGTTGGCGAAAGCTGGACCACATCGCGGGCCGCTAGCGTCCGCGTATTCGCGAGTGCGCGCCACATCAGGCGATCTTTTGGGGATACATGAGTAGACATTTCCAGTTCGTCGCCATTGATGAAAAACATATTATCGACAAATAAAAATTTTGTCTTCAAATCCAGTTCAACGCCGCGAGCACTAATTTGTTTCAGAAAAGTTCGAGTGGGTAGTTCAATCTCGGGCGCGTCAAAATAAATGTGCGATTTCGGTTCTGTAAAGAATCGGCCTGCAAATCGTTTCATCACGTTGGGATTCCTCGACGCCTGTGTAACCTGCGCGAGGATTTGTGCGAGGCGCGCTTGCATGTCGCGGTCAATACCGCCGGGCGCTTCAGTTGCGGCTAAATCACTGTCGTTGTACAGCCCGGCAGGGGCCAATTCATCGCGCAAAAAATCCAGAAAATCATAGGTAATTTCGGCCGCACTTGGCGCGCGAAAGCCGATAGACCAAGTGATGCAATTGGTTTCTGCCACGCCGTGATGCGCATAGCCTGGCGGCAGATAAAGCATATCGCCAGTTGTCAATACCCATTCCTGATCGGGCTTGAAATTCGACAAAATTTTCAGTGCAATGTTGGGCACCAGCGATAAATCGCGTTGCGCTGAGATTTGCCAGCGCCGCTCTCCTGCACCCTGTAACAAAAAAACATCATATGAATCAAAATGCGGGCCTACGCCACCGCCTTTAACGGCATAGCTGACCATCAAATCATCAATTCGCGCATGTGGAATAAAACTGAATTGCTGCAACAACTGCTGCGCCTCGCGCGAGAAATGCTGGGTATCCTGAATCAACACCGTCCAAGCCGATTTTTTTACCGCGCTGAGACGTTTTTTGGAAATCGGCCCGTTATGCATTTCCCATTGGCCGCTGCCGGCTTGTTGGCTGATTAATCGGCTCTCGGCTTCTTCGCGTCCCGCCAGTTCAAAAATTTCAGCCTGGGTTAATGGGGCTTCAAAATTGGGGAACGCGTTGCGAATCAGCAGCGGTTTTTTTTGCCAATAATCGCGTAAAAATTTCGCTGGCGTCAAGCCATTCAAGTGCGCCAGCGCAACATTTTTTTTCATGGAAATTTTTCTAAATAGACGTGTGGCAAATTAAAAATAAAAATACGCTAGAATTAGTTTTGTAAATCGCTGCCTTAGTCTAAGTTTATAATTTGCAGTCAAAGTTCGCTGCTTAGTTTTATCGCACTCTGTTCACCATTCAATCAATAATTTTACAATCGCTTCAATATTGATGAGATAAAAACAATGTTGCATATCGGCTCTGCTGCTCCGTCGTTTGAACTTCCGGATGCGAGGCTGGAGATGATCCAGCTTTCCAGCTTTCGCGGCAAGAAAAATGTAGTTCTTTATTTTTATCCCAAAGATGGCACGCCCGTATGCACGCGGGAGGCAATCGAATTCTCGGATAACGAAGAAGAATTTTCTGAATGCGACACCGTCGTGATGGGCGTATCCCGTGATGATTGGATGGTGCATGAAGAATTTTGCGATAAACATGGCATATCGGTGCGGCTGCTTTCTGATACAGATTGCGAAGTGTCGCGGAAATACGAGGTCATGACGGAATATTCAGGCGATGGTTCGGTCAATAACGGCAACGCCAGTAGCAACGATATCGGCAAAGGTGAAGCGAGCAACAACGGAGGGTCGCATCAAAGCGTCCGGCGCTGTACCTTCATCATCGACAAAAAGGGTGTCCTGCGACACATTTTGCACGACATGAATCCACGTGAACACGTGGATAATGTTTTAGGGTTGGTCAGGCAAATTCACGGGCACTGATGCCCGAGAGTAATTTTTAACTTAATTCACTTTATCAATGATCATTTCACAAGACTCGGTAGTCACTCTCACCTATGAACTGTCCGACAGCGATGGCAACATGCTCGAAGAGGCAGGCACCAAATTAGCGTACGTTCACGGCAGCCACGGCGGGATTTTCCCGCTGGTTGAAGAAGGCCTGAACGGCAAAAAAGCAGGCGATGAATTCTCTATTTCGTTGGAGCCAGAAGACGCATTTGGCGACTACGATGAAAATCTCATCCGGATCGAACCTAAGGCGGTATTTCCGGCCAATATTGAAGTGGGCGCACAGTTCGAAGGTCTCCCTCCCGGCGACGATGATGATAAGTGGGTGGTCTACACCGTCACCAACATCGCGGATGATCAGGTGGTCATTGATGGTAACCATCCGCTGGCGGGCGAGCGTTTATTGTTCAAATGCACAGTAGACAGTGTGCGTAAAGCCAGTGCCGAGGAGTTATCGCATGGTCATGTTCATGGCGAACACGGCCATCATCACTAAGAAACTTGTATGAACCGACCACGCGACTCATTGTGTCAATCCCGTTGCTCGCGGTAAACAGCATCCGCTACCGGGTTTGCCAACTCGGTCATTGCCGACTTCCGCCACTCGCGACGGTTTCTAAAAGCTTCCTGAACAGGCTGTGCAAATCACCTTCCTAAATCGGGCAAAAAGCCGCCCGATTTGATTGTAAATGGAGTGACGCGATCGTTCGCATTCACGGTCACATTGACCCAGTTCACGAACGGGCTGCCGTAGCCCTCCACTCGCGTGACGTTGCTGATGGCCTGCTTGTCGAGCGGGCTGCGGTAGGGTTCTACGCGAAAGTGGTGACTATCGCCGTGGGCAAAAAGGATTGGTTTGCCGAACGCGATGGCGGCAGCATCGAACGCCTCCAGAAAATCACGAAAGCCACTTTTTTGCACCATTGCAGCGGCCTCCTCAAAGCCGGGATTTGCCTGCAAAAAAATCGCCAGGCCGGTGATGTTATCGGCTCGCGCCGTGATCATCGCGTGTTTTAGCCAGGCAATATTGGCGCGGGTGCGCTCGACCTGTTCGGCGTCGTTGGCAGCATCGAATCCCTTGTTGTCGTTACTGCCCTGAATATTGAGGGCGGCGTAGACCACGCCACCGTGAATCCACAAGGTATTTTCGGTGTAACGCGAAAGGACCGGATCAGCTGCAAAAACGTCGGATTGTCGAAGTAGCGGAAATCTATTTTTGCCCAGCGTTTCAGAAGACGTGTAGAAAATATCGCGCAGTTTTTTCATCCGCTCCAAGGGCGCATAAGCGCCGTTGGTAGGCCGCCGGCAATCCACCCAATCGTTGTCGCCCGGTAGTAAGATAAACGGATGTCTAGAGCGGTTGAATTCATCGCGTCTTTGCACATAAAGCGCATCGGTGCAGGGCGCATTGCTGCCCGCCTTGAAATCGCCCACGTGCACCACAAACGCCAGCGATTCGCGGCTGATCGCGTCGAGTAAGTCCGGGAACAGCGCTTCCTCACGGGGCGAGTATTGCTGATCACCAATGAGCGCGAACGAGTAGGTGTGGCTGGCAGGAAGCGATGAGCAAGCGGCGAGGTTGAAAAAGGTAAAGACTGCAAATGCTAAAAAAAGTGTTTTCAAAAGTGAATTCATTACGTCATTTTTCTAAGAGTTTTTTAAGCCGATAAAGCGCATCCAGCGCTTCTTTCGGTGATAGCTCATCGGGCTTTAAATCTTCCAGTGCCTCCATAGCAGGATTGGCTTCTATCTCAAGCACGGGTGCGCTCGCCGAGAACAAATCGCCTTGCGGATGGCGTCCCGCTTGGGCTTGTTCTAATTCAGTGAGCTGTTTTTTGGCTACTCGAACAATCGATTTTGGCACGCCCGCCAGCTGTGCCACCTGTAGCCCATAGCTCTGATTCGCTGGTCCCGATTCGAGTTTGTGCAGGAACACAATTTTATCTTTCATCTCCACCGCATCAAGATGTACGTTGGCCAAATTGGACAGCTCCGCATTCAATCGCGTTAGCTCGAAATAATGCGTCGCAAATAAACAATAACAGCGCGTGGTTTCGGCGAGGTGTCGCGCGATCGCGTAGGCCAGCGAGAGGCCGTCAAAGGTAGAAGTACCGCGGCCAATTTCATCAATCAACACCAATGAATGCATGGTTGCGCTATTCAAAATCGCCGCCGCTTCAGTCATCTCGACCATAAACGTTGAGCGGCCACCGGCCAGATCGTCCGACGCGCCGATCCGCGTCATGATCGCGTCAATTTTGCCGATCTTAGCCGACGTCGCGGGCACGCATGAGCCTGTATGCGCGAGCAGCACAATCTGCGCGACTTGCCGCATATAAGTCGATTTGCCGCCCATGTTTGGCCCGGTGATGAGTAGTAACTGGCGTGAGCGAGAAAGCTCGCAGTCGTTAGCTATAAAACTATCCACCTGGCTTTCAACAACAAGGTGACGACCCGCATCAATTGAGACGCGATCATCATCAATAAACGTGGGCGCGACTAATTTGAAATCGCGCGCATTGGCGGCGTTAGCGCACAACACATCCAGCTCGGCCACCGCGCGGGCCAGCGCGTGCAGGGCAGGCACATGGGGCAACAAACTATCCAGCAATTGATCGAATAAAAACTTCTCTTTTGCCAGCGCACGTTCACCGGCGGACAGCGCCTTATCTTCGAACGCTTTTAATTCCGGTGTGATGAATCGTTCGGCATTTTTGAGTGTTTGACGGCGACGATAATCATCCGGCAGTGCGATGTTCTTATCGCCGTTTTTGTCTAACTGACCCTGTGTGATTTCGATATAAAAACCGTGCACCCGGTTGTACTCCACGCGCAGGCTGGCGATCCCGGTGCGGGCACGCTCACGGGCTTCGAGATCAAGTAAGAAACTGCTCGCATTGGTCTGCATGCCGCGCAGCTCATCGAGCTCGGCGTTGAAACCATCACGAATCACGCCACCATCGCGAATCGTAATCGACGGCTCATCTTTAATGGCAGCGGCAAGCCCAGCGTGGATGCGCATTTCAGGGCAGAAGTGCTCCAAATGCCGCGCCAGTGCTGGGGTTTCAATAGTCGTCAGCAGTTGATGAAGCGACGGTGCGGTTGATAATGCATCGCGCAACGCACTCAAGTCTCGTGGCCGCGCCGTCTTTAATGCGACTCTAGTCACGATCCGTTCAATGTCCGCCCAATCGCCGATGATGCCGCGAACATTTGCGACAAGGGAAGCCAGCGCAGCGCTCGCTTGCAATCGCTCTACAATCATCGTGCGGTCGCGCAGCGGATGATGCAGCCAGTCGCGCATCATGCGCGCGCCCATGCTGGTAACGGTGGTATTTAGCAGCGAAAAAAGTGTGGGGGAGGCATCGCGATTGATGGTTTCTGAAATTTCCAGATTGCGTCGCGTCGCCGCATCCATGCGAATAAATTCGTCATCGCGTTCGACCGACAATCCGGTGATGTGCGGCAGCGCGGCACGTTGCGTTTGCTGCACGTAATGGAGTAGCGCGCCCGCCGCCGCGACCGCCACATCCATCGCCCCGTCTGCCACCCCGAAGCCAAAACCGCCCAAGTCTTTGGTGCCAAATTGTTTGGAGAGAAGTTTGTGCGCCGATTCAAAATCAAATTGCCAATCGGCAAGTCGTTTGATGGAAATATGGTTGTGCGGAACCGCAAAACTTTCGGCGACCACCAGTTCGGCTGGCTGCAATCTTTCCAGCTCGGAAGCGAGTGCAGTTGAAACAGTTTCCATAATACGAAAACGCCCGCTCGCCAATGACAGCGCGGCGATGCCCAGTTTTTCATTCTGGATAAAAACCGCCGCGATAAGCACGTCGCGAGCATCCGGCATCAGCGCCGAATCGGTCAACGTTCCCGGTGTGATAATGCGCGTCACGGCCCGTTCCACCGGGCCTTTGCCGGTCACTTCGCCCACCTGCTCCACGATCACCGCAGATTCGCCCAGCTTCACTAATTTTGCGAGATAGCCTTCGACCGAATGGAACGGCACGCCCGCCATTTTGATCGGCGCACCATTCGAATTGCCGCGTTGTGTGAGCGTGATGTCGAGCAGCCTTGCGGCCTTGATTGCATCGGCAAAAAATAGCTCATAAAAATCGCCCATGCGATAAAACACGAGCGTGTCGGGATGTTCTGCTTTGATCGCCAGATATTGCGCCATCATCGGCGTATGGGCGGCGGCGGAAGTGGTGCTTTTAGTGTGGTCGGGGTGCTGTTTGTGCATCGAAGGCTTATTCTATTTCGGATGCCGGTATGTGCCAAAAAGTGTGTTCAGCGTAGCGTTAAATTATCGCACGGGTGACTTTCATGTTCCCATAGCGGATCACGACGTCGCAATTTGCGCGGGGTCGGTGAAGTGAAATCGCACCATAATGCGCTCACGTTGGCGCGTTACGCCTTCAAGCGAGGCACCTTCGCTCATGTTTTGAACGAACGTTTGCAGGTCATGGTCGGTTACGGACCTTGTGGGCACTTCAAGCGGGGCGGAATCAGTGGGCTTACCTGCGGCGTCGATGGAGGTTGATACGTTAGGCGCAACAAGGGCTGGTGCGCCTGCACCGTTTTCTTTCTCATACTCTTCACGTTGAATCCCGGCCATCACCTGCGGACTCATTGTTTTAGTGCCCGAAACATCGTCATAGGTGTCCCATCGCGCCCAATACGGCGTCACATCAATCCAGTACGGAATGCCAGCACCTATTTCGGACCACAAGCTAAACACACGAGCTTCGCGCACATCGAAACGCGCCGCCATTGATCCCTCGCTAGCCCGGCGAAGCCGCGTTGTTTGTAAGCTTTTCGAGCGCAGGCCATAGCGTTCATCGCCGCGGTTATACGTAAGCTTCACGCTTCTAGCGAACATTTGCTGTGCCTTGCCGACCACCTCGCCGACATCGCATCGATATTCAGCGCCACGCTGCACGCTAACCCGCTTCGTGACCAGCCTCAAACTGCCATCGTCTGGGCTTGGGCGCGCACCTTGAAACGTAATCGCCAGTGTCGTAACGGTATCGCCCGCGACGGTGATAGTGCCCCATTGCGCGCCATCCTTCTCATCAATGCCAGACCCGATAAAAGTCGAGCGAATATCGAATGCCGGTATTTCGTGCTGCATCGAATCGAGTTCGTAGATTCCGCGCATGTCGAGGCAGTTGTGACCGGGAAGCGACAGGTGCAGCGTGTCCTCTAGCGCGGGCCAGCCATCGGGATAGCGGTGCTCGCTGCTGCAGCCAACGAGCAGGACGGTAGCAAGAAAATCAGCGCGAAAAATGACGCTTTCAATCTTGCGTGTTTTGCGCTAAACCGGGCGGCGAGAGATTTGATGGTGCTGTTTTGCTAAAGCGCGAGCGTCGCGGTTTTGGGTCTCGCCATGTGGTTTTTAGGGGCCTCGGTACTTTGTTTTCGCGTCAATGGCGCCACGTTTTTTATGTGGAAAAATTTGAGACTAAGAAGCAATTATTGCGCTGGCGATTTCGGGTTTTGATTGCCGATGAACGTACACCGGACGCACGCATTTGGCTAACGCGAATAGATGGGCTTCAGCTATCAGCGCCATCAGCGCCATCAGCATCATCAGCAACATCGGAATCTGTGCGAAACTTATTTTTGTATCTGCGGCGTCATTTTTCACGGCTACGGCGTTATTTGTCGCGGCGGTGGCCTTAATTGTTGGCGGTGGCGTTATTTGTCGCGGCAGTGGCTTTAATTGTTGGCAGTGGCTTTCATTGTTATATCGCTCGCAGCAAGAATGCCTATTGATGATCACAACAGCCAAATAAATAAACCATGCATGAAAAAATCCATCGCGTTGTGATTATTGGTGGCGGCTTTGGTGGGCTCTGGACCACTCGCGGCTTAGCCACAGCACCGGTGCGCATTACCTTGATTGATCGCGCCAATCATCATCTATTCCAGCCGCTGCTTTATCAGGTCGCGACCGCGGGCTTGTCGTCACCCGATATTGCCGCGCCGCTGCGGCATATTCTCCGCGATCAGCGCAATGTCGAGGTTCGTCTCGGCAAGGTGGTGGCGATTGACGTCACCCGTAAAAGCATCACTTCTAAGGACGGCACCGAGCTCGCCTACGACACGCTCGTGATCGCCACCGGCGCCACGCATGCCTATTTCGGCAACGACGCGTGGGCACCGCATGCGCCGGGCTTAAAGACGCTTGCCGATGCGCTTCATATTCGCCAGCGCATCTTATCTGCATTTGAAAGTGCCGAGCTCGCCGCGTCGCTAGTTGATCGTGAAGAATGGATGCATTTCGCTATCGTCGGCGGCGGGCCAACCGGTGTGGAGCTGGCGGGCATGCTGGCAGAAATTGCCCGCCACACCTTGCGCGATGAGTTTCGCAACATCGACCCGCGCCGCGCGACCGTGCGCCTGATCGAAGCAGGCCCGCGCGTGCTCGGTGGTTTTCCAGAATCGCTTTCGGCAAAAGCTGATGCACATTTGCGCAGCTTAGGCGTTGAAGTATGCTGCGGCGCACCGGTCACGGCCATTGACGCCACCGGCTATGCGCTGGCAGGTGCCAGTGTGAAATGCCGCACCATTCTCTGGGCAGCGGGCGTGGCGGCATCACCGCTCGGTGCGCTGCTGCCCGTTGCACGCGACCGCGCTGGGCGCGTGCTGGTCGAGCCGGACCTCACGATCAAGAATCATCGCGATGTGTTCGTGATCGGCGATCTCGCCTCACTTCAGCAAGATGGTAAACCGGTGCCCGGTGTGGCACCCGCCGCCAAACAGATGGGCGCTTATGTGGCCAAGCTGATTCGTGCACGCGTCGAGCGCCCAGAAAAATTTCCAATCGCAAACTCAAACGTTGCCGTATCAAAGCCATTCCACTACGCCGATTACGGCAACCTCGCCACCATCGGCCGCATGTCTGCCGTGGTGGATTTGCGCGGCTTTCGTTTCTCTGGCGTGTTCGCGTGGTTGTTCTGGTTGGCCGCTCATGTATTTTTCCTCATCGGCTTTCGCAACCGAGTCGCGGTTCTGCTCAACTGGGCCACATCCTATTGGACCTACCAGCGAAGCGCCCGCATCATGCTTGACTCAGAAAATGAAACTCGTTGATGGGTGTGGGTTTTCGAGCATAAAGTGCTGGAAATGCGCGCCCAATAAGGGGTTTGTGAATTAATTCTGCAACCGCGATAAATCAACGCAGGCAAAAGACATCGAATGCGCCAAAAGTTACCGGCTTGATTAGGAAGAGAGAACCAATGAGGACACCCAGATGAGCGATAGACCCGGCGTATCTTACGATGAATGGACGATCAAAGAATTACGTCGCGATCCCAAATTCGCGGCGGAATATCTCAAACAATCGATGGCTGACATGAGCGAGCTAGACGGTCGCGGCCCAGCGCCGCTTGGATTACGTCGCCTTGCCGAAGCGCACGGCTGAATAGCCACTGTGGCCACGGAGGCGGGGATACAGCGCGAAAGCGTCTATCGCGCACTATTACCCAACGGCAACCCCACGATGGCGCGTGCAGGCGTTGACGGCGCAGGATATTTGAATGTGCGTGAATTGCTTTTGAAAAACGCATGTTGCCCTCATTATTTGAGGGCAACATCTCATAAGCGCCAAATTAAATGTGATGCTATGATGACGTGATGCGTTGATGCGAACCCAAAGGACCAACATGCGAACCACACTCAATCTCGACCCCCAATTACTCAGCACCGCTAAGCGACTGGCTGCTTCGCGCTCGGTTGCGCTAGGCAGCATTATTTCGGAATTGGCGAACAAAGGCCTAGAGGCAGAAAGCCAAGCACAGAACAGAAGTTCGGCAAAGCGCAAAAGCGGCTTCCCCGTATTCAAATCCGCCAAAGGTGCGCCGATGATCGGGCTCGATGACGTCAAGAAAGATGAGGATTGATGGCTAAGCGGACGGCAGCGCTAGACCAACCAACAGGTCCCGTGCGTCAACCTGCACACCAACCAGCACAGCCGCCCGCGCCTCGACCTTCGCCAGCGCTCAAGCCACATGCCGCGGGGGCAACGTACTTGCTCGACGTCAACGTCTTGATTGCACTAGCTTGGCCACTGCATGTGCATCACACTGTCGCGCACACATGGTTCGAAGAGACGGGGCATAAATCTTGGTCAACGTGCCCGTTAACGCAGTTAGCATTTGTGCGCATTTCATCGAACCCGAAAATTATCTCTACCGCCGTAGCACCTCGCGCCGCCGTGCAAACCCTCAACGAAATGGTCGCATTGAAGGGACATGTATTTTGGGCTGATGAGTTGCCCGTGAATGATTTGCGCTGCTTCAACAGCAACGCATTAGTGGGACATCGACAAGTCACTGATGCCTATCTCATCGAGCTTGCTAAATATCACAAGGGCCTGGTCGCCACGCTTGACGCGGGCTTGGCAAGCCTGCTGCCACAGGTTGATCGCGCCAAATATGTTGTTTTTATTGGTGCTGTTTGAGGGCTTGCAATCAATCGCGCAAAAAAGTGCAGCGCCACAGTATTTCATGAATGTAAAGTGCGGCCCGGCGCTCCAACAAGCTCTCTTCGCAGAAATTGGCGCATCATTTTTTGGTTCGTCGCGAGCGATGTTGAGTTGGTGAACCAGTTGGATAATAGTTGAGGTAAATGTGAGCAAAATGCACAATCCTCCATACCCCGGCAAAGTACTGCGAGCGTATTTGCCAGAGCAATTGCCCCTGATTGAAGTCGCGACCGGGGTTGGCGTGACTGGTCAAACGCTGTCGGCTGTACTGAACGACAGAGCTGGCGTGAGCTCGGAAATGGCTGTTCGTTTGTCGAAGGCCCTGGGAACGACCGCCGATATTTGGCTCGGCCTGCAAACGCAATATCATCGATGGCAGGTGATGAAAAAGCCGATGTTGCGTGCGCAGCGGCTAGTGGGGTAGTCAATTGAATTGGCGCACTAATCATAGGCGCAAAAGATGACAAAGAAATTTAAAAATCGTGCGCAGGTTGCCGCAAAAAATTGAGACTCTGAAAGAGATCTGAACCTAATGGAGTCTAAGCGCGGTGGTTGCAGTTGAGGCAAGAGGCAAGGCCAGTCCCCGGCGGTGAACAGACCGCAGCGGCGAACATCTGCCCGCAGGCTATCAAAATATCACCGTAATGGAGTTACGCTGGTCATGAAGATCACCCCACTAAAATTGTTTTTTGCTGATCTCAAGGTACGATGCCCAGAGTTAAGGCAGAAAAAGGCGCTTTTTTACTTTACCCCTGTTGATAGAATCCTGCGCGGGATATATCTTGATTCTTCACGCTGGAATGGTTCTGAATTTAATGTAAATATTTTTTTTCAACCGTTGTACGTTCCGTCGGAGAACATAAACCTAACGAATGGTTTTCGGCTTATGCCCTATGATAAAAGTAAGAATTGGGATGTAGGCGACAGTATTTTGCTAAAAGAGGCGGTCGAGCGTATAGCAACGGAGGGGTTAGATTTTTTAAACAAATATAAATGTGTCGAAGACGTGCTTATGTATCCGCATATTCAACCTACCCCAATTTCAGTTCCTCAAGATTTTTCGTACAGTTTGGCCGCGTCAGGCAGATACCTAGAAGCTGCTAATTATTTAGAATGTGGGGCTAAACTTCTGGATGTAACTATTGAATGGCAGAAGGCAAGAAAGTTAGTCGACTTGGAACTTGCGTCATTATGTAAAAACAATCATTCATTGGTGGACATCCGATTGAAGTCTTATGAGCACGTCTATAAAAGCGGTCAGCAACTGTCTTGAAATTAACGCTGTTTTGACCATTGCTAACACTGGTTTCTTCACATCATTTTGCACATCATATTTCCAAGGCTGATCGTGTTTAATCATCGAATCCAGAGCGGTAGGCTGGGCTGGTTTCATAAAGGCCAACATCGATAATCCGATCGAAGCACATGTTGAGCAGATGAAACGTGCCCAACCTATAGGCTGAGTGCGGTGGTTGCAGTCGAGGCAAGAGGCAAGGCCTGACGCCAGCGGTACGTTGACAGCGGTGTTGACAACTAGGGCATCGAGCATGATCTACTTATCAGGGAGAAAGCAATAGCGGGTATCCGTATCTTTTTCTGGTTTGTTTTTTGTTTTATATGGCCGCTAGCGGCCCGTGCGGCAAGTGAAATTTGTAAGGACATTGATGGTGAGTTTCTATTTGTCGGGGAATGGGTAAGCCTGACAGAGCAAAGCACAAACGGTACAAACCCAAAGTTTTCAATTAGAAATACGCAGCCGCGTCCAACGTTGGATAGACAAGCATTTCTTAATATTTAACACTTAGGAACAACTGCTCCTATTGCAGTAAGAATTACTTTCGACCAAAAGAATCGGGTAGTAAAGTTATCAAATGATAACCATGCAAATAGCCTTCCAGAACGCAAAGGGAGTGATCTTAATCATGAGTTCAAATGTGTGAATTCAGAATGGCAGAGAGAATATAATTCCGCGGATGGACTTCTGACAGCGGCTGAATATCGGAAATTCAGACTGTTTCGCTTCTTCTAGATTTCGATGGAAATTTAATTGCGAATGGCATTAACGAGTCTCAAGTAGGCTCTTGGTGGAAAACTGTGGTTACGGTTACATGGGTTGCCAAGTTTATGGTGGTGAAGTATACGAGCACCATAGAAAAGCATGGGC